>PMYN01000130.1:0-4217 GCA_003171215.1 Gemmatimonadota bacterium
GGCTCGGGTCGTGTTTACCGGGGAATTGGCAGAATTGTAGGCAAATAATTGTATTGAACATGGTTTCCCACATAGATTTGTCGTATAGATTTACATAATACATATTATACGTAGTTCATCGACAGCAAAAACTGCCAAACGACCAGTCGTCAGCAGCAGCCAGACGTCATCAAGTCCCTGTTCTGGATCGTCCGGATTGACGCTAGACTTCATGTATTGCTTGAGGTCGCGAACCCGAGCGGAGCGGAAAAGATGCTCAAGGATTTCAAGGCGTTCATCATGCGCGGCAGCGTCGTCGACCTGGCCGTCGGCGTCATCATCGGCGCAGCGTTCGGATCCATAGTCAAGTCGCTCGTCGACGACATCCTGATGCCGCCGATCGGGCTTGCGACGGGCGGCATCGACTTCGCCAACAAGTTCATCGTCCTGAAGGAAGGCGCGAAGGCTGCCGCACCCTACGCGTCACTCGCCGAAGCGAAAGCTGCGGGCGCCGTGACGATGAACTACGGGCTGTTCGTGAACCAGACCGTCACCTTCCTGATCGTCGCGGCCGCCATCTTCCTGGTGGTCAAGCTCGTAGCCCGCCTGCAGGCACCGGTCCTGGTGGCGGTGCCGACGGTGCCGAATACGAAGGGCTGCCCGTTTTGCGCGACGCAAATTCCAATCGCTGCCAAGCGGTGCCCGAACTGCACGTCGCAGCTCTAGACGCTCCGCGCCAGGTCAGTTCTTCGCCGCCGGCGCAGCGTCCAGTTCGCCCAGCCTGACCTTGGCCTCGGCAACCGCAGGAGAGTCCGGCCGCGAGGCCAAATCAGCCCAGATCTTCCGGGCCTCGTCCTTCTTGCCGGCCAACGCAAGGATCCGGGCCATGTCCGCCCGGTAGACGTCCTTCATGGACTGATACGCGGATGCGTCCGACGCCGCCTGATAATGCTTCACGGACTCGTCGTACTTCTTGAGGTCGGCGTAGGCCCCGCCCATCAGGCCGTCCACCGGCGCCCGGAAGTTCTCGATGACGCTGGACTGCTTGATGGCCTCGAGCACCTTCAGACCATCCGCCCACCGGGCGTCCTCGAAGTCCAGCTGCGTCAGGAGCAGCGCTCCCTCCACGCCGGCCGCCGTGTCGCGGTAGCGATCGGCCAGCGCCTGGAGCTCGGTCGCCGCCAGCGGCCGGTTGCCGGCATACAGGGCGTTGGTCGCATCGGCCAGCGCGCGATCGGCGCGGTCATTCTTCTGGGTGACCGAGAGGCGCCACAAAAGCAGGCTGCCGGCCAGCACCACCACCACGATCCCGCCGATCATGATCTCGCGCTTGTGGGCGCTAAGCGTGTCAATCACGCTGTCTAATTCGAGGTCGTCCGCGGCCAGGGCCGACGGCGTCTTGGTTTTGGTCATCGGGTCGTCAATTGGGGAGCAAAGTCAGAGCTACAAAGGTAACCCGCTCCACCGACTGTCGGGAGGTTCCCAAGTCGGTTCTGCTACCGCACATGCTTGTACATCAGCGACAGGATCTCATCGTGCATGGCGTGCGCGCCCGCTTCGGTTCCCGTCATTGCGGCCGTCGCGCAGTGCCTCAAGTGATGTCTCATCACTTCGCGGCCCACGCCGCGCAGCGCCTCATGAACGGCCGAGATCTGGATGAGGACGTCGGCGCAGTACCGGTCGTCCTCGACCATCTTCTGGATGCCGCGCACCTGCCCCTCGATGCGCTTGAGCCTCGCGAGGTTGCGGCGCTTGGCGCCAGCGTCGACGGCGACCGCCTTTCTCTTCTTCATATGGAAGCCTGAAAGCGTCGGAGCCGCAGGCTGTTGGTGACGACACTGACCGAACTCATCGCCATCGCGGCGCTCGCGATGATCGGGCTCAGGAGAATGCCGAAGGCCGGGTACAGCGCACCCGCTGCGAGCGGAATCCCGACGCTGTTGTAGATGAAGGCCCAGAACAGGTTCTGGCGCATCGTGCGCATGGTTGCTCGCGCGAGCTCGATCGCGTGCACCGCCGCGCGGAGGTCGCCTCGCATGAGCGTGATGTCACCCGCTTCGATCGCGATGTCGCTGCCGGTGCCGATCGCGATGCCCACGTCGGCCTGCGCGAGCGCCGGCGCGTCGTTGATGCCGTCCCCGATCATCGCGACGACGCGGCCCTCGCCCTGCAGGCGCCGGATCTCGTCACGCTTCCCTTCCGGGAGGACACCCGCGACGACGCGATCGATGCCCGCGGCGCTCGCGATCGCGTGCGCGGTGCGCGGCTGGTCGCCGGTGAGCATCACGACGTCGAGGCCGAGCGCGCGAAGGCGCCGCACCGCTTCCACTGATGTGGGCTTGATGGGATCGGCGATCGCGACCAGCGCTGCCAGCCTGCCATCCACGCCGACGAACACGACGGTTTTCGCTTCGCCCGTGAGCCGGTCGGCATCGGCCGCGAGCGGCGAGGCATCGACGGACCAGTCTTCCATCATCGCCCCGTTTCCCGCGATGACGGCGTGGCCGTCGATCACGGCCATCGCGCCGCGGCCGGTGACCGACTCGAACGAACCCGCTTTCGAGGTCTTGATGCCCCGCCCCTTCGCGTGCGCCACGATCGCCGCCGCGAGCGGATGCTCGGAGTTCGCCTCGAGCGACGCGGCGAGCTGCAGCATCGCCGTCTCGTCGAGCGTGGCGAGCGGAGCCATGACGACGTCGGTGATCGCCGGCTTGCCTGCCGTGACCGTGCCGGTCTTGTCGAGCACGACGGTCGTGATCTCGCTCGCGCGTTCGAGGGCCGCGCCCCCCTTGATGAGCACACCGAGCTGTGCGCCCTTGCCCGTGGCCACCATGACGGCGGTCGGCACAGCGAGTCCCATCGCGCACGGGCATGCGATGATCAGCACGGCGACCGAGGCGGCGAGCGCGCGCACGAAGCTTCCCTCGCCCGCCGCGAAGAACCAGATCGTGAACGTGATCGCGGCGATCACGATCACGACCGGCACGAACACGCTGCTGATGCGGTCGGCGAGGCGCTGCACGGGAGCGCGGGTTCCCTGCGCTTCGCGCATCATCTTGACGATGCGCGCGAGCACGCTGCTTGCGCCGAGCGTCGTCGCCTTGAAGCGGAACGCACCGGTGAGGTTGATGGTACCGCCGGTCACTTTGTCACCCGCGTTCTTCGTGACCGGCATCGGCTCGCCGGTGAGCATCGACTCGTCGACGTTGCTCGAGCCCTTCGTGACGGCGCCGTCCACGGGGATGCGCTCGCCCGGACGCACGATGACGATGTCGCCGCTCACCAGGTCGCCGACCGGGACGTCGAGCTCCTGGAGGTTGCGCAGCACGCGAGCCGTGCGCGGCTGGAGATCGATGAGGCGGCGGATCGCGCCCGCGGTCTCGCCCTTCGCCCGGGCCTCAAGCGCGTTGCCCACGAGAATCAGCGCGATGATGATGATCACCGCTTCGTAATACAGGCTCGGCGCGACGCCGTGGCTGGTGAACGCACTTGGCGCGACGGTTGCGGCGAGCGAGTAGAGATACGCCGAGCCGGTGCCGACGGCGATGAGCGTGTTCATGTCCGCCGACCCGTGACGGGCCGCGGTCCAGGCGCGCGAGTAGAACATGCGGCCGGCCCAGAGCATGACGCCGCTGGTGATGACGAGCTGCGCCCAGGGCCAGATGGGGGTTCTCAGTGCGACGCTCATCGGCACGAGCATGACCGCGATGCCGATCGCGAGCGACACGATTCCCTTCCGGCGGTAGTCGAGATATTCCTCGCGCCGCGCGCGATCCTGTTCTTCCTGCCGCTCCGCGTCGGTCTGCGTGCCGACCGGCAGCGAGGCGCCGTAGCCGGTTGACTTGATGCGCTCCACGAGCGCTTCGGGCGGCACGACCGCCGGATCGAAGACGACGGTGGCGGAGTTCGTCATGAGGTTCACGACCGCCGACGAGACACCCTCGCCCTCGACGGCGTGCTGCACGCGCCCGACGCACGCGGCGCAGTGCATGCCGGTGACGGGAATCTCGAGTGTGACTTGGTCGGCCATGCGCGCCTACTCCTTCGGGTTCTTGTCGCGCCCGTGGAAGCGGTCGCGCGGTTCGCGCTCACGGCGATTCATGCGCCGGATGAAACTCACATTCAGCGCGATGATGGCGCCGACGGCGACGAGGAGGACGATCCATTTGTCGAGGGTCACGCTCGCAAGCTACTATACCCCAGTGGGGTATGTCAATGCGTGACGGCGGGTAAACGGT
>PMYN01000130.1:4258-27547 GCA_003171215.1 Gemmatimonadota bacterium
AAATCGAGCGCGAGCTGGCCGATCCGGCGCAACACCGTCGCGATCGCCTCGAGGTCGCACGGCGGAGCCCCTCGCAAGCCGGTGAGCACGCGGACGCCCCGGACGGACGTCACCATCTCCGTCGCCTGCGAGGCGTCGATGGGCGCGATGCGGAAGACGACGTCCTGAATCGCTTCGACGAAGATCCCGCCCAGCCCGAACATGATCAGCGGACCGAACGCCGCACGGCGCGTGATTCCTGCGATCGTCTCGCGCCCTCCATGCACCATGCGCTGCAGCAGGACACCGTCGATCGAGGCGGCCGGCGCGCGCGCGCGGACGTCGCGCGTCAACTCCTCGTAAGACTCTATGAGGCCGGCCTCCGTCGCGATATCGAGGCGCACGCCGCCGACGTCGGTCTTGTGGGAGACGTCAGCCGACACGAGCTTCATCGCAATCGGGAACCCGATCGCGCGTGCGGCTGCCGGAAGGTCGTCGCCGGCGGGAACGAATCGCGACTCCGCGGTCGGCACGCCGTACGCGCGCAACAGATCCAGCGCCTCCAGCTCCGTCAGATTCTCCCGTCGCGCCTGCATCGCGCGATTCACAATGGCCGCGGCGGCTGCGTGATCCACGTCGAGCGCGACCGGATTTCTCGCGGGGCGTGCGGCCCATTCGGCGTGTCGATTGAGGGCGAGCAGCGCACGCGCCGCGGATTCGGGAAAGATGTACGCGGGGATTCCCGCCTCGTGCAGCTCGGCGCGCCCGAGCGGGAGCCCTTCGCGGCCCATCAGGACGGCGAGGACGGGCTTCGACGGATGCCTGGCCGCCGCGGCTACGATGGCCTGCGCCACGTCCTCCTGCCGCACGCCGAACGGCGGAACGAAAATCGGGACGGCCGCATCGACGGCCGGATCGGCCAGCATCGCAGTCAGTGCCGCCTCGTAGCCACGCGGCGTCGCCGACGCGATCATGTCGAGCGGATTCCTGATCGACGCCTCGGCCGGAAAGAGCGGCCGGATCGCGTCGACGGTGTCGCGCCCCAGCTCCGCAATCAGCAACCCGCAGCCTTCCATCGCGTCGGCCGCGAGAATCCCCGGTCCGCCGGCGTTGGTGAGCACGGCGGTGCGTCGCGACTTGGGCAGCGCACGCGCGCCGAAGGCCATTGCCATGTCGAACAGTTCTTCTATTGACGCGGCACGCAGGACGCCCGCCTGGGTCAGCATCGCGTCGACGGCGACGTCGTCCGCGGCCAGCGCTCCCGTGTGCGAGGTCGCCGCGCGTGCTCCCGCATGCGAACGTCCCGACTTCACGACGATGATCGGCTTGCTCTTCGAGATCCGGGACGCAATCTCGAGGAAGCGGCGCGGATTGCCGAAATTCTCCAGGTACATGAGAATCACGCGGACTGCAGGATCGTTCTCCCACTGCACGAGGAGGTCGTTGCCGCTCACGTCCGGCTTGTTCCCGACCGAGACGAACTGCGAGATGCCGATCCCGTACTCCCGCGCGTAGTCGAGGACGCTCACGCCGAGCGCGCCGGACTGCGAGACGAACGCCGAGTGGCCGAACGGCGGCATCGCGGGAACGAACGTGGCGTTCATCGACAGCGACGGATCGGCGTTGATCACGCCCATGCAATTCGGGCCGATCATCCGCATGCCGTGGCGGCGAACGATTTCCATCAGGCGCAACTCGCGCTGCGCACCCACCTCGCCGAGCTCGCGAAACCCCGCGGAGATCACGATCAATCCCTTCACACCCTTCGCCCCGCATTCCTCGGCGACGTCGAGCACGTGCTCCTTCGGCACTACGATCATCGCCATGTCCACGGCATCGGGAACCTCGGCGATGCTGGGATAGGCGTGCACGGCGCAGACCGGAGTGGCGGCCGGATTGACCGGGTAGACCGCGCCGGTGAACCCGCACTTCACGAGATTCTCGAGGATCTGGTGGCCCATCGTTCCAGGCCGGCTCGAAGCGCCGATCACGGCGATCGTGCGCGGGGCGAGCAGTGGGGTCAGGTCGGTGGTGTCATGCGGCGTGGCCATGACGCTAACGGTGGGAGGCGACCCCGCCTCGCGCCGTCAGGAGAATTCCCCGAATCTCAGCAGTGCCCCTGACCGATTCGATCTGCCACCTGCGGCTAGCTGCGTCCGCGCCCGCTACCCTTTCCGCCAGAGACGGCGCGGCGAATCCCTCCGCCCGCATATCCGCCTGCGCCGTAAATCCCAACCGATGGATGAGGGTAGTGCGGATAGGAATCCCCGAATGGGTGCGGGGGGTAGAGAAACATGTCCGTCGGCGGCGCGTATACGAAAACGGGAGGCGCGCTCTTCGTCGAATCGGCCTGTTGTGCGGAGTCGGGCGCTTGAGGCTGGTCTGGCGGGCGAACGACTGACGTGTCGGTGGGTTGCGCGTTGCCGGTGGGTTGCGCGTTGCCGGTGGGCTGCGCGTTGCCGCTGGGCTGCGCCGTGCCGCTGGCGGGGCATGGCCGATTGCCCTTGGGCTCGGAGGCGACGAGCTTGCCGCCGACCCACAGCTCGAGATTGCCATCCTGCGCAGAAGCGATCTCGGCGGACTGCTTGCCGTTCAGGTGTAGCTCCGACCGGTCCCGGCTCCCGGCCGCCGCGTATTCGACGAGCACCGGCTGCGCGCCATCGTTGCGAACGATGAAGCGGTCACCACATTCGTACCCGAACGCGAGCTCGATCTTCGGCGCCGCCTGCCCCCGCAGCGGCGTACCGATGGCGCCGAGAAGAGCAAGCGCTCCGAAGAACGGGATCTCACGAGACCTGTGCATCGCGCACCTCGTTTCTGATCGGTGATCAGCCAGAGGATTTGCTCGTCTCATCATTACTACGATCTTGGGAACAGCGCCGCAAATCTCATCCACGCGGTCGGATCACCATTTGTAATACCCCGCCGGCGGGCAGATGATTCCCTTAGCGTTCACGCCTGGGCACTTCTGGACGGACGCCCCTTACGACCCGGGCGCGTCTCGAACCCGCGACCTTCAGATTGCGAGAGAGGCCGGAGTTCTTACTCGGAAGTCTTGCGAGCACCTCGAATGCATGCCCTTCTCAAGTCATCGCAGGCGTTCTTCTCGCGCGATTTGCCGAGTTCGTTGACGTTCCTTAGTAGGTCGCGCGACGGAGCGACCCGCTGCGGGTCCCTTCGACTTTGCTTATTGCGACTGCGATTGCGTCGGCTGTACTGACGACACGCGACTATCGCGTTGCGCTCGGCGAGTGGATCGCCCGAGCAATGCATAGTTCAGGTCCGGTCAACGGCGTTCCGACGAAGTGACGGCGGTAATACATGTGGTAGGACCCACCTCGTGTCGCTCCAGCCCCATCCTTCCTCATGCTTCCCGTCTCGGAAACGAAGAGAGGCATACAACAGAGCCCCGCAAGTCAGAGCAACATCTGCGACATTAAAGGACCCAGCGCCCAAGTCTACGAAATCTGTAACTGTTCCACGAACGACATGCTCGGTGACATTCGCAATGCATCCGCCCAGGAGAAGTCCCCAAGCGGCCACGTATCCAGATGCGCGAGCGGGGATGTGCATCCCAACGCGGAGAATCAGAGCCGTAATCCCGACGCCGAGTATGGTGTAGACGACACGTCCGCCGCCGGGAAATGTGAGGCCGAAGTCGAGATTGGCGTTGAATGCAAGTCGTAGACGCGGGAAATTCCCCGATGACGGCCAAGGCATACCAACGCGGAGCATTTCTACCGCAAACCACTTGCTCGCCCAATCTGCAAGAACTACAATCGCAACTATTGCCCAAGCGGGTGCAGAGCGCATCGCCGTCTTTGAGCAACGTCCAGATTCGTCGGGACCTGGCGCAGCGTTTTTCATACCTTTTTCACGATACGATGTTGGTTGGCTCGACCACTACACGTAGCAGTACAGTTTCTTTGAGCGTTCGCCCCAGAAACGCGGGTACAAGACCGCTACGACGATCAGGAGGATAACCCGCTTGCGCTACCCAAGCATCACGGCTGTCTTCACGCTGGTGTTCGGCATCGCTGAACTCTCCGCGTGCGACAAGCGCCCGATCAACGCGACGGCCGCGCTCTCCGCGCCGGGCACACCAGCCCCAGCGTTCGTGCTCCAACGGTATAGCGGATCCGACTCGCTCCGCTCGACCGATCTTCAGGGTGCGCCTGTGGTGCTCGCCCTCTGGTCGACGCACTGCCCCTACCAAACTCCGTGGGTCGCATCGTTCGACAGTCTGGCACGGGCCTATGGACCACGCGGTGTTCGGTTCGTCGTATTGGCAGACGACGCCCCAGGCAGGGTGCTCGACTCGGCGCTCGCGCGGTCGCCGTGGCGGAGAGCAGTCGCGGACATCGGTGTGGCCTCGGGTCGCCTCGCGGGGCTGTTCGACGGTTCGCGAGCCGCGCCCGAGAAGGCGACGGATCGCGTACAGTTCGTGCTTCCCAGCTTCCTGCTCCTCGGGCCCGATGGCCATGTCGTCGGTCGTGCATTTGGGCCAGCGATTAGCGATTTTCGGCCGGCGCTCGACTCGCTACTCAACGCCGCGAGCGTGACGCCTCGCCGTTGACGCCTACCCGGCGTTGATGCAGGCAGCGCCAGCGTCTGGCGCGGGCCGGGCACAGAACGGGTGCTTCGTTGCTTGGCAACGCGCCGCGCCCCGGGCACCGATCCTTTCTCGTTACTTACAGCGTTATACCACGACTTGTACGTGACGACCCATGACGCATCATGCGACAACTCCCGTGACATGCACCGCGATCCTTCACTACCATTGGCGCCTGGGCTCGTCGAAGGCCTCGTCTCGTTCGTGCGAGCCGTTGTGGCTTGTCAATAGGCACAGATCGGTGAATGGTTGAGCACGCAGACGGTGTTCGACCTGGCGCGTGATCGGCAAGATTATCGTGCACTACCGCATGGAGAGAAGATGCGTAAGTCATACCCAGTGCTGCTCACTCTTTGCATCGCGGTGTTCACGCTAGCGGTGTATCCGCGACTACCCGATCGGATGCCTATGCATTGGGGTCCGTGGGGATCTCCGGATGCCTGGGGCGGCAGGGTCTCTGGAGCGATCCTGTTTCCTCTTCTCATGGTTTTCATCTGGGTTATCACCAGCATCGTCGCAACAGCTCTGCCAAAGGACGACGATGAGGCCGCGCTTCTCGCGAGTCTCGATAGCCGCATGTACCACAAAGGATCGCGCAATCAAGTCCCCGTTCTTCGCAATGCAGTGATGACGACTTTCGCCCTACTGCAAGTGGTGATTCTCGGCTCGGCCCTCACCTGGTGGCCGCCGATGGAAAGATGGTGGCCATAGTCCGGCGCGCGCTCTCGCGGGTAACCAGGCGCCCAGTGACATCCGTGGTCAAGCGCGCTCGCAATGGCTACCATCGCGTGTCGCGGATGCCGAGCCGGTACGCCGCGTGGTTGACGACGATGTCGGCGACGAAGGTAAACGCGAGGATCAACAGCGCGTCGCCCCATCCAAGCGTTGCCCAAGGCCAGACCAGCGCCAGCGCGCCGACCGCAAAGTCGAGCTGGTCGAACGGAACCCAGGACTTACCGGGCGCTATACCCCGCGCCCGCTTCACCAAACTCTTCAACGCGTCGCCACCCAGTGCGCCGATTCCGAGCGCCAGCCCGAGCGCCGGCCAGTTCGCGTAGTCGACCAGGCTTCCCTTCCAGTCGATCGCCGATTGCAGGAACGCGGTACCCAGCGCAACGATGACTCCCAGGAGAAATCCCGCCACGGTCTTGTGCGCTCCGAGCCAGCGCTCGCTGATCGGCCGGTTCCATCCCTTCCAGTACTTGACGAAGGGAGCAGCCATGTTGCCCAGATAGGCGGGCGCCATGAGGTAGACGAGCGCGAGGAGGAGGCTCACGGTCTTCGCTCCCACGCCGACAGGGCGGCCCGCTGCGTATCGACGACCACCGGGTAACGCCCAGATGTCGCGACGGGCGTTCGGTCCCCGCGAAGCGCCCATAGTAAGCGCCCGTGCTGCGCCACTTGCTCGTAATCGGCGTCGATCAATCCATACTGGTCGATGAAGCGGTTGAGAGTCGCGGAAATGCGTATGCATCCAATCGAGGCCCGCTCGCCCAGGCGTTGCTCGAGAAAGGCCGGGTCCGTGGCGTGCATCGGCAGGCGCATGATGCTCTTCCCGCCCGCTCCCCAGCCGCGCTCGCCCATGAATAGAAAACGGCTCATGGCGACTGCCCGCGCGCCAATGCCGACGTCACCACGAGGAGCGCGAACGCCGCGCTACGACGGACCACGATCAATGGCCGGCTCCCGCCACGAGGCACAGCTTCGCGCGAATTTCTGTCGCCACTGCGCGGGGCGGGTTCATCGTTTCAACCTTGGCGGCAGGAAGCGCGAGGTACTTTCCATATCGCTCGCGGATCACGGATTCCTCCCGCGCAACGGTCCGGGTCCCGAATGGACGCGCGAGCTGCCGGCGAACGGTTTCCGCCACGCACGCCTCGAATTCGACCGAGGGGAGCAAGACGAAAGTGGTGGGACTCCGAGCGATGTCTTCGTGAATCCGCACATACAGGAGATGAACGTCGGTTGGATAGGTCATGAAGCCGGACGACAATGCCAGGACACCACTGAATGCCGACCTCTCAATCGCGAGATACGTCTCGATGTTGTCGCGGGCGTAGACCTCGTAGCCCTCGGAGGAGATGAATTCATCGATATCGCCGAACCGTACGGCAAATTCTTGATCGAGATCGAGAAACGCACAGCCCAAGACTTCGGCGAGCAGGGCGCCGACTGTTGTCTTGCCAGCGCCACCGGGACCAACAAGTCGAATCATTCGAATGATGGTTTGCGCAATGCCTCGCTAGCCCTCGGCATCCGCTCTACGTGACGGCCCAAGACGAACACTCGCACGCCATGCCACAAGCTGACCCACGTGATAGCCAAGGTGCCCCGTCAGCAGGTAGTCTACAAACTCGCCGACACTCGGAAAGGAAGATTGAGCAGCGACGACCGGGTTAAGGGCTTCCCTGGTCGCTGCATCAGCGTTCGCAACTGACGGGATCAGGTTCTTATAAGCCTCGCGAAACTTCTGACGCAGCTGATCCATCGGTGGATAGTCATCAGGGTTCGCGGATGGCCGACTGCCTGGATTGAATTTCGGTCGCCAGTCCGTTGGGCATAGAGGAGGGCGACTGCAGAGGCGGCGGCCAAAATCGCCGGTCACCGCAAGGTGGCCGATCAGCCAACCTGCGGTCTTGGTATCTGGGAGCGGTGAAAGCGCGCGATGCGAATCATCGAGGTCCACCAGAATCGGCTCCGTCAACGAGAGGAGATAGCGGCATTGAGCCACGCTGTTGTTCACGCATCGCTTCCGCGCGGAGGGTAGATCGGACCGCCCACTAGATCGCGATGAAACTTTTGGCCTAGTCAGGCGCGGACCCTTCATGTTACCCCTCGAGCGCCCACAGCGCGACAGCGCGAGGGGCTCAGCACGCGTCTGCAGGAGCGCGATGTCGGGCGATCGTCGATGGGGCGTCTTAATGCCGTTCACCGGAGCACATGCCTCCGAGGCGTGCGTTGGTTCGCCCGCGACCTACTCGATCCGTAGTGCCTGCGCCGGATCGATTCTCGTCGCCCGCCGCGCGGGGATGTACGCCGCAGCCAACGCGACAACAAAGAGCAGGCTGGCCGCGCTGACAAAGGCGATGGGATCGGCCGGACTCACGTCAAACAGCAGCGTGGTGAGCAACCGCGACATCGCCAGCGCCCCGACCAGCCCGACAAGCACGCCGACACCAAACGTCTGGATCGCCTGATTCAGCACGTCACGACGCACACGCTGCGGCGTCGCGCCAAGCGCCATCCGGACGCCGATGTCACGTGTGCGCTCGCGCACCGTCGATGCCATCACGCCGTAGAGACCGATTGAGGCGAGAAGCAGCGACGCGATGCCGAAGCCCGACATGAGGACGGCGCCAAGCCGTGGCTGGGCGAGCGGACCCGCCAGCAGTTCGTCCATCGTTTGGGCTCGCCAGATGGAGGCGTCCGGTTCAACGGCGCTCACCGCACGCCGCATCGCCGGCAACACGGCGACCAAATCTGTCGTGGTGCGCACCGCAAGAAAATTCTGAATCATTGCTTGGCGCCCCGGCACATAGACCGTCGGAGTCGCGTCGCGGAGACTCCGATAACGGATATCGCCCGCAACGCCGACGACGGTGCGCCATTCGCCGCGGTGGTCCCCTCCACTACTCGGCGAGGTGATTCCTGGCACGCGGATGCGCTTGCCGATGGCGTTCTCGCGTGGCCAGAAACGATGGGCCACGGCTTGGCTCACGACGACAACCAGTGGCGCATCGACGCGGTCGCTGTCGAGAAATCCGCGACCGCCGAGAATGGGTATGCCGAACGTCTTGAAATACTCGGGCCATCCCATCTCGACCGGCACCATCGGATTGGCGGCCACTTCGCGTTCAGACTGTCCTTCGGCCTCGAAGCTCCAGCGCCATACCGTCTGGCCCATGAATGGAGGGATAATCACCGGCGTCGATGCCGTGACGCCTGGGATCGCGCGAAAGCGGGGAGAGAGTTCATCGTACAGCGCGAACAGTTTCGCCGTGGACTGGAGCTTGGGCCACGGGAGCGAGAGTTGCAGAACTGACAAGTGATCGGTGGAGTAGCCCAGATTCTGTTGCTCGAGCTTCTCCAGCGTGCGCGCGAGAAGGGCGGCGCCCACCAGCAGCATGAGCGTCAGCGCCACCTGGGACGCGACCATCATCCGTTTTACGCGGCTGCGGGTTCTGGTTTCACTCCCCGATCGCGCGCTGAAGCGCAACGAGGTCAGTCTATTTCCGCGCGCGGCGAACAACGCCGGAGCAACGCCGAAGATGAGCACGCTGACGAACGCGACGACGAACGTTGTCGCGATTGGAGCGCCTGATAGAGAGATGACATCGGCGCGGGGAAGCTGCGTCGGAGCAAGCACCACGAGCGCACGGATCAAAGTCTGCGCGCAAGCGAGGCCTAACACGCCGCCGATGAGCGCAAGTGCGCCGCTCTCAACGAGGAGCTGCCGCAGCAGATCTCCATAGGTCGCGCCGAGCGCACGACGTACCGCAAGCTCGCGCGAACGTTCGGCTGCGCGCAGCAGGAGAAGGTTTCCGACGTTCACGCACGCGATGAGCAGCAGCAGCGCGACCGCCGCGGTCAACACGAAGAGCAATGGACGCACATTGCCGAGGACGAGCTGCGGGAGCGTTCGGACTTCCGCACCGGCATAGTCAGACCGGGGCGAAAGGCGAGCGGCGAGCGGCAGGAACTCCGCGCGCGCCGCTTCGGGCGTTGCTCCTGGCGCGAGACGCGCGAGGACATGAACCTGCTTGTAGCCGGAGGGAATGAGAGCGGTCCAGCACGCGACACCACCCGGGTAGTCGAGCCCGGGCGGCGCGACGCCGACGATCGTGTACGTCCACCCGGTACCGGCGTATGTAAGATGATGTCCCACGATCGTGGTGTCGCCGCCGAACTGATGTCGCCACGCATCGTAGCTGATGACCATCACGTGTCCGGCGCCGACAATGTCGTCATCCGCACGCAACAGTCGACCAAGGGCAGGCTTCGCACCAAGAACCTCGAAGAAGTTTCCGCTGACCAGGGTTTGGGCCATGACGACCGCACGGTCCCCATCCGCGAGCGGCCAGGCGAACGACCCATAGTGGGCAAGCGACGCGGCCTCGCGCATGGTGTGGCTTTGTCGATTGATCGCGTCCGCCACGGTTACGTCAACGGAAAGCTCCGACCCACGATCGCGAAACGGCCAGAGCTCGACGAGCCGGTCTTGCTCACGCACGGGGAGGTGTTGCACCAGCACCGCGTTGAACACGGTGATCATGGCCACGGTCATTCCGATCGCGAGGCCGAGGATCAACACGGCGGTGACCGCAAAAGTCGGCGAGCGGCGGAAGCCGCGCAGCGCAATGCGAATATCGCGCGCAAGCCCGTCCACCATGACCCCTCCCCGTGCCTCGCGAGTTTCCTCTCGAAAACGCTCTACGCCTCCGAACGCGAGGAGCGCGGCTCGCCGCGCATCCGGCGGCGGCATTCCTCGAGCGCGATGGTGCTCGGCCTCCATCTCGAGGTGGAAGCGGAGTTCGTCGTCGAACTCTTCACGCAGGCGCTTTCGGTGGAACAACGCGCGAAGACGAACGAGCACGGACCGCGGGCTCTGCACGGCGGTCCTCAGGACGTCGCGGTCAATACAAACTCAACTGCCCCGACGAATCGCTTCCAGCTCGCCAATTCCATTCCCATCGCGCGACGCCCACCGGCGGTGAGTCGATAGTACTTGGCGCGACGGCCGTTCTCCGTGATGCGCCACTCCGTGTCGATCCACCCACGCTCTTCCAGCCGGACCAGTGCCGGATAGATCGAACCCTGCCCCACACGCAGCGTGTCGCGCGAGAGTTCTTGGATGCGGTGCGTCAGGCCCCAGCCGTGCATTGGCGCGAGCGAGAGCGTCTTCAGGATCAGCAGATCGAGCGTGCCTTGCAGCACTTGCTCGGCGGCGTTTGGGCGTGCCATGTCACGTTCCTCCCGATTAACGGGAGAAGATCGCGCGCGTCCTACCGAATGTCAACAGGAGAGCTAGCCTCGTCATATCCGTGCAAACCACGGCGACCGGGAGCTCCCCGCCCCACCTACTCGTCGCGGAGCGTCCTCGTGGGATCCACGCGTGCCGCGCGACGTGCCGGCAGGTAGGATGCCGCGAGGGCGACGGCGGCGAGCAGCAGCGGCACCATGATGAGTGTCGCCGGGTCGGTCGGCCTGATTCCATAGAGGATGCCGCTGAGGAGGCGTCCTCCGGCGATGGCCCCCGCGAGACCCAGCGCCAGCCCGACACCCGAGAGCTTCGCGCTCTGGCTCAAGACGAGACGCAGCACATCCGCACGCGTAGCGCCGAGCGCGACACGGATGCCGATCTCGCGCGTGCGCTGACGCACGGTGAACGCGATCACGCCGTACATCCCGACGGCGGCGAGAAGGAGCGCGGCGAACGCGAACGCGCCGAAAAACACTCCGTAGAAGCGTGGGAGCCAGATCGACTCGGAGTTGGCGATCAACTCACGCATGGTGTGCACGTCGTAGACGGGCACGTCGCGGTCCAACGCACGCACCGTGCGCCGTACGAGCGTGGCGATGTCGGCAACGTCCCGGGAGCCACGCACGACAACCGCCATGACTTGCCACGGTCCACCGGCAAGAAACATCTGTGGGAGCGGCGTGCCGGTCTCGCCCAGACCATCCTGGGCGACATCGCCCACCACGCCGATCACGGTGAGCCACGGTCCGGGCGTGTCGCCCACTCGCCGAACCCGTCGCCCTAGCGGCGACTCGCCTGGCCAGAATTTGCGAGCCATGGCCTGATTGATGATGCCGACGTGCGAGGCACTGTCCGTCGCCTCGCGGGTCGCAAACGTGCGCCCGGCGAGGAGCGGGATTTGCATCGCGCTGAAGAAGTTCCCGACAACGGGACTGGTCATCGCTATCGGGGCATCCGTCACGGGTACCGGATGTCCTTCCGCCTCGAATCCCCACGTGTTGTTATATCCGAGAGCCGGGAGCGCGCTTACCGCCGCCGCACTTTGGATCCCGGGGGTCGCCTCGAGCGAGTCGATGAGCCGGGAGAGAAACACGGTGCGGTTCGCTGTCGTGTCGAAGTGTCCAGCCCCAAAGGACACGGTGGCCGCCACGACGCCGTCGGGATCGAAGCCCAAGCGGCTTCGTTCGACTCGAAGAAAACTCTGCACCGTCAGTGCCGCGCACACCAGGAGCACGAGGGAAAGCGACACCTCGACAATAACGAGCGCGCCCCGCACGCCAGTGCGGGACACGCCGTGCGTGCTGCCGGTGCCACCCTCCTTGAGCGCGCGCTGCGGATCGACGCGTGCCCCGTGCATCGCCGGCACCACGCCCAGTACGATGCCGGTGAGCCCCACGAGGCCGGCGGCGAACGTGAGCACCATCGGGTCCACGCGGAACGCAATCCACGACGGAATCTCCACGGGAACCATCGCCCGCACGGCCCTGACGGCGAGCACGGTGGCGAGGACCCCGAGGATGCCTCCCGCGAGCGCGAGAACCACGCTCTCGGTGATCAGCTGGCGCGCGAGCCGCGCGCGGCCGGCGCCAAGCGCCGTCCGCAGTGCCATCTCTCGCGTGCGTGTGACCGCGCGAGCGAGCTGGAGGTTGGCGACGTTCGCGCCCGCGATCAGCAGCACGAATCCTACCGCGCCCATGAGGAGCAGCATGGGCACACGAAGTCCCTCGGAGCTGACGATACGCTCCCGGAACGGCATGACGGTGGCGCCCCAGTTTTTGTACGCATCCCCTGCACTGGCAGCATTCAGCCGTTTGGCAATAGTCGCGACCTCGTTGCTCGCGCTGGCGAGAGAGACGCCGGGGGCGAGTCGCGCTATCGGCTGGAGAACCATCCCGTTGCGCGTGAGCTGCGAGGACGCGAGCGCGGCCGGCACCCACACTTTCTCCACCTCCGGAAACTCGAAGCCGCGCGGCATCACGCCGATCACCGTCCGCGCTCTTCCATTGAGACTGACGACGCGTCCAATCACCGCACTGTCGCCCATGAAACTGCTGCGCCAAATCGGCCAGCTCAGCATCACGACCCCGTCATGCCCAGGCACGTCCTCCTCCGCGCGGAAGTCGCGGCCGAGGACGGGATGCACGCCGAGCACGCGAAAGGTGTTCGCCGTCACCCACGCACCTTGGAGGTGCTGCGCCATGTCCGGCGTGCCGAGCGTGAACGCGCCCTCTCCATACGCGGCGACGTCCGTGAACGCGCGGTTCTGCTCGCGATACGCCTGAAGATCCGCGGCCGGCACAAACTCGCGATTATATCCGCCGCGTTCGGTGCGAAAGATGGCAACGAGGCCCTGTGGGTCGGGATACGGCACCGGACGCAACAAGATCGCGCTCACGACGCTGAAGACCGTCGTATTGAGCGCGATCCCGAGCGCGAGCGTGAGGACCACGACCGCCGTGAAGCCTGGCGCGCGGCGGAACTGACGCAGGGTGTAGCGCAGGTCCTGAAGGAACTGCTCGACCCACAACAGCCGTCGCGACTCGAAATAGCGCTCCCGGGCGATCGTCACGTTGCCGAACGCACGTCTGGCGAGCGCGCGGGCGTCTGCATCCGAGTGTCCTTCGTGCGTTAGTTCCTCGGCTTGCAGTTCGAGGTGCGTGCGGATCTCGGCCGCGTAGTCGGCCTCACTCCGTTTGCGCCACCATCGCATGCAATCATCCTCCGGTGGCTTCGGGATCCAGGATGAGTGCGACCGCCTGGGTGAGCTTCTTCCACTGGCTCACCTCGCGCACGAGCTGCTTTCGACCGAGCGCGGTGAGATCGTAGAAGCGCGCCTCGCGATTGTTCGCCGTGGTGCCCCACGTCGCCCGGATCCACTTCCTCGCCTCGAGGCGCTGGAGCGCGGGGTAAAGCGAGCCGTGGTCCACAAGGAGCGCCTCTCGCGAAGTACGCTGAATGGCACCGGCGATGCCCTGCCCGTGCTGCGTACCGCCGAGCAGCGTGCGCAGGACGATGAGGTCGAGGGTGCCCTGCAGGAGGGCGACGCGGTCGCCGCCGCGACCTGGCTTTCGTGGAGTCATTCTACCTGAGAGTACCGCGACTCAAGTAGAATGTCAACAGGAGCCTCTCTGGGAGCGGGCCGGGCAGTCTACCTGGCTTTGGCAGGACTGGCGGCGGAACCCTCATTCGATGTCCAAGGACTTTTGGGTCCCTAAACGCAGGGCGGACCGTCAACTCGGTCATCGCGGAAATCGCGGGGGATCCTCACCCTCACTTGCTACCTAGCCGTCAGGGCTGAACTGCCGTGTAGTTCATTCCCCTACACGGCGTCACATGCAGATTTCCGAGAGGGTAGTCTTAGTTGAAGAGGCTTATTGGCGAACCCTGACTCGGAGACAACATGAAACGTGTTTTGTCGATTGTGCTGGCACTCACCGTCGTAGCGTGTGGCAAGGAGGTTGTTGGGCCTCGGTCCGGCGTGACGTTGCTCGTCACCAACGGCACTTGTCTGGCGGGGCACTGCGATTCGCTCAGAGTCCTCGCGTTCCCGAGCGATCAGCCCAACACCCCCGGCGGGTACTGGTCGCTTGATCTGGGGATCATGACCACGTCACAGGCATGCTTTACACTACCGCCGTCAGCGCACTTCTATGTCATCAGTGAGCCCGCCAGATCATCAGCCGACACGACGACGTTCGCATGGACAAGTGATATGCCACTTTCCTTGAGCGCATTGCCGCCATCGTCGTCCACCATTCAAGCGAGTCCGACCACGACCGCGTTCGTCCCTTCAAATGCGGCCGGATGGAGTGTCACCTTCCCAACAGGATCTCAAGCCACGCCAAGTTCATCATGCACACCTGGCAGTGTGGCATCCCGCGCACCGGCGAACGCGTGACGCGACCGATGTTCGCGGGGTAGCCTGAGTGGAGGTGTGCGACTCCTCAACCAGGTGTTTCAATGCGTATCGTTCTCGCCGCGGTCTTCCTGTTGGCCGCGTGCGCTCGCGACATCACCGCGCCGGCCAGGGCATTGATCGTGACGGCGAGCGTCTCCCCGTCGACGTTCAGGGCCGGCGATTCCGTGACGGTGCTGGTCACCGTCGTCAATCGCAGCGACCAGCCGCAGTCCATCGAAACGAATCAGTGCGGCCGGGCGTTCGTCGTGACCACGCCATCGGGCGCAGAGGTTGGTCCCGACCCGCTCCCCTGTCTTGCGTACAGCGCACCACGGTCCCTCGCGCCGGGTGAGCAGTACACCTGGTCGGACTCGTGGTATGGTCGCGGATCGGTGCCGGAGTCCACACCTCACCTGCAACCGGGCGCCTACATCGCGGCGGGCGCGAGTTCCATACCGCTCCATGGCACATCAGAGACGATCACGCTCGTGCCGTCGAACATTCAGGTCACACCGTGACGGGGCGATCCATGCGAAAACACTGGCTTCGTTGCAGCATCGCCGTGGCAGGCGTCAGCGCGCTCGCCGGGTGCAAGGGCGAGTCCCCAACATCGCTGAAGCTCGAGCCGGTGATGCCCGTTGGGTGTTTTTGTGTTGGTCCCCCCTCCGCCAGCGGACAGGTCGCGGTCGTGGGGCAGCCCGTGACGATCACGCTCGAGGTCACGGATCAACACAGCAATCCCGCTTCGGGTGTGCGCATTTCGTGGGCCGTTGTGCATGACGGCGGATTCACGGATGTCGCGACGAGCGTCACCGACAGCAGCGGGAATGCGACCGTCAACTGGACGCTCGATACCATCGCGAAGCTCGACTCGCTTCAGGCGTCGCTCTCGTCAGGTGCGGCGATGCTGGTGACGGCGACGGGACGGCATGCGGCTGCGGTGCCGGCCACGAAGATCAGCGGAGACACGCAGACCATCGCGGCGGGCGCGACGTCGCAGCCGTTCGTCGTCAAAGTCACGGACCGCTACGGCAATGCCGTCGGCATGCCCGTGGCGTGGGCCGTGACGGGAGGCGGCACGTTGAGCGCCATGACGACCACGACGGATGCGAACGGAGCGACGCAGGTGATGCTGACCACCGGTGCGGTGCCGGGAGTGTATCGCATCATCGCGACATACGGGGCGATACCGGCGTCGACGTTCACATTGACCGCGATGTAGGGTGGCGGCTGGTGGTGCGTGCTATTCGACGGTTTTCGGTCGCCGGTAATCGCGCTTCGATCACCGCGCTCCTTCGTCGGCTACGGGCTCAGGCATGCGCTGCCGACGCGCCGTTTACGGGATGAAGGTCGCAGTAGGCAAACCGTCCGTCGCGCAGCACGACGTCGCCGATGGTGTACCCGACGCGTGAACGGAACACCGGTCCATCCGCGACGAATGTGTGGAACTCCCCATTCTCGCCGCACGGATCGGCGTGCGCTGGGAGTTCGCGCAGGAGTCCGCGGTCATAGCGCCTCCCCGAGAATGACGCCGCGACCTGCTGCGTATCGGCGCAGACGATCACCGCGTCGAAACGTTCGTCGATGAATCGCTCGGCGAGGGCCCGCGTGTCGAGTCCCCAGAGCGGGAAGAGCGGGTCGAACCCCGACCCCATGAGTTGTCGCTCGCGGTAGGCTCGCACCTCCGTCAAGTAGAGATCGCCGAACGCCACGTGGCGCACCACGGGAAACCGAACGCGGACCTCGTCGAGAGCGACCGACATCGCCGCCTCGTACGCCTCGTTCGGCGCGCCGGCGGGAATGGTGGCCTCGACCAGTGGCAGGCCGACGGCAGCGGCCTGCTCGATCAGCAATGTTCGGCGCACCCCGTGCATCGAAATGCGGTCGTAGTCGCTCGTGACGGTCGTCAGCAACCCCACCGGATCGAACTGTGGATCGGCGCGGAGGGCCTGCAGCGCGAGGGCACTGTCCTTGCCGCCGGACCAGGCGAGGATGACGGGAGCAGGGGTCATGAAGGGAGTCTTTGTCCTTTGCGAAAAAGAATCCGATGAGCGAAGAGCTATCCAGTGAAATGAGTCTGCTACCAAGTGGCCGGTTTGACGAGCGCTTTGAGTACGAGGTCGAAGAGATCCCGGCCTCGGTTATTGCAGCGAAACTGCATCTCGTACAAGTAGAGCGGAAACTTGGCCGGACTGATACCGTGATATTTTGCAGTTTGCCCTTCGCGTAACTCCAGAAGCCTTCGAGGCCATTGATGTGGACCTTGCCGACCGCGCTCGGACGACTGAATCGCTTCCCGTGATCGACGCGCAAGTGCGCCGACTGGTTGCGCGTTGTCCCCTCGAGAAGTCGCCGGAGCGATTCCCGGTCGATGCCCGCGGCGATGAACAGCGGGGAGCCGGCGAGGAAGCTGAGGAAGTTGCGTCGCGAGAATTCGTCCGTGGCTGATGGGAAAGCACATAACGTACCGCCGGCCCTACCCGCCAGCTAACTTTCCCGCATGATTTTGGCGCGGCGGTCCCTCATTCTCGCGATTCTTGCCGCCTCCGCCGCCATGCCGTCGAGGTCCGGCGCACAGGGTGGGGCGCCTCCGGCGCTCGCGCGGTCCGCCGATCCCCTGCCCTCCGTTCGTATCGATTCCCTGTTCGACCTCGGCACCGTCATCCAGCGCGCGCTCCTCGTGAGCCCCGCGGTGGCCGCCGCGCGCGAGGGCGTGCGCACCGCCCGGTCGGAGGGGCGTGTCGCGTTCGGCGAGTACACGCCCAGCGTTTCCGCCACGTCCTCGGCGCTGAATTCCGACGTCACCACGGGCCCGACGAGCGGAGGGCTCGGGCCCAGCGCCTACGCGGCCGGCGTGATCACGTCGATCGACGTGATCACCGGCGGCCGGCGCGAGGCGGACCGCACGCGCGCCGCGGCGGACCTCGCGTCGGCCAACGCGCAGAACACGGCGCAGCGATTCGCGGTCACGCTCGCCGCGCAGAGCGCGTTCTTCGAGACGCTCCGCGCCGCGGACCTCGTGGAGGTCGCGCGCGCGAGCGTCGACCAGGCGCAGCAGGGGCTGCGGTACGCGCAGGATCGCGTGCGCACCGGGACGGCCACGCGTTCCGACGAACTGCGGGCGCGGCTGCAGGTCACGACGAGCCGCTTGCAGCTCGTCGCCTCGCTGGACACGCTGCAGACCGCGGCGTACGCGCTCGGCCGCCTCGTGGGGGCGGACGGTCCCGTCGGCGGCCGCCGTCCCGCCTCGCTCGAGCCGCGCGCGCTCGCGCTGGACGACAGCGAGATCGTGCGACTCGCGGTGAACGCGTCGCCGGCCGTGCAGGCGGCGCGCTCGCAGGAACGATCGGACATCGCCACGCTGCGCGCGGCGCGGACGCAGTACGTGCCGGACGTCAAGTTCAGCGCGGGATACAACTGGGCGAACCAGTCGAATCTCCTGCAGGCCGTGCATCCCGGCTGGAACATGCTGCTCTTCACGACATATCCGCTCTTCAACGGCTTCGTGCGCGAGGACGCCATCACCCGGGCCGACGCCACGTCGGAGGTCTCGCGCGTGGTCTCGCTCGACGTCGTGCGCCAGGCGCGTGCCGAAGCCGCGCGGCTCCTGACGGGGCTGCGGTTCGCCGAACAGAACATCACGCTCGCGCTCGAGGCCACGCAGTCCGCGCAGGAGGACCTGCGCGTGCAGAGCGAGCGCTACCGCGCCGGGATTTCGACCGAGCTGGACCAGCTGACGTCGGAGCTGGCGTACACACAGGCGCAACTCAGCCTCGTCGCGTCGCGATACAACTACCAGATCACGCGGGCGCAACTCGAGGCGCTCGTGGGCCGCCCGCTGTGAACGCGTCTTTTTCCGAAGGAGACGTGACGCCGTGTGGCTAGTCCACCTCGCGCTGCGGCGCCCCTACACGTTCGTCTGCTTCGCGATCCTGCTACTCGTGTTCGGGGTCGTCGCCGTCATCAACATGCCGGTCGACATCTTCCCGGCGATCAACATCCCGGTGATCTCGGTGCTGTGGAGCTACGGCGGGCTCTCCCCGAGGGAGATGGAGCAGCGCGTGGTCACGCTCGCCGAGCGCGTGTACTCGAGCTACGTGAACGACATCGAGCACATCGAGTCGCAGTCGCTGAACGGGCTGAGCATCATCAAGGTGTATTTCCAGCCGGACGGAAACATCGAGGCCGGCATCGCGCAGCTGGCGGCGACGTCGCAGGCGGTGACGCACAACATGCCGCCGGGGATCTCCGCGCCCTTCATGCTGCGCTTCAACGCGACCGACGTGCCCGTGCTGCAGATGAGCGTCGGAAGCCCCAAGCGGACCGAGGCCGAGCTCAACGACTTCGCGACCAACTTCATCCGCATTCCGCTGGCGACGGTGCACGGCGCGACGGTGCCGCCGGCGTACGGCGGCGTGCCGCTCAACGTCAACGTCGACATCGACCCGAGGGCGCTCTTCGCAACCGGTCTCTCCGCGTCGGACGTGAGCAGCGCCATCAACGCGGGGAACGTGATCGTGCCGGCGGGCACCGCCCGGATGGGCGGGCTGGAGTACTACGTGCGCCTCAACTCCACGCCGGATTCGCTCAAGGACCTGGGCGCGCTGCCGATCAAGCAGGCGAACGGCGCGACGATCTATCTCCGCGACGTCGCGCAGGTGCGGTTCGGCGCCGGCGTGCAGACGAACATCGTGCGCCAGGACGGGCACCGCGGCACGTACCTCACCGTGCTGAAGAACGGCAGGGTCTCCACGCTCGACATCGTGAACCGCGTGAAGGCGATGGTGCCGCAGCTCAGGGCGATGATGCCCGAGGACGTGACCCTCACGCTGATGGGCGACCAGTCGGTGTACGTGCGCGCCACGATCGCGGGCGTCCTGCGCGAGGGAATCCTCGCGGCACTCCTGACGGCCGCGATGATCCTGCTGTTCCTGGGGAGCTGGCGGTCGACCGTGATCGTCGCCATCTCGATCCCGCTGAGCGCGCTCGCGTCCATCATCTGCCTCTGGGTCGCGGGCCAGACGCTGAACGTGATGACGCTCGGCGGCCTCGCGCTCGCCGTGGGCATCTTGGTGGACGACGCGACCGTGGCGATCGAGAACATCCATCGCAACATGGAGCAGGGGAAACCGCTGCGCCGCTCGATCGTGGACGGCGCCGAACAGATCGCGGTGCCCGCGTTCGTCTCGACGCTCTCGATCTGCATCGTGTTCCTGCCGATCTTCGCGCTCTCGGGGCCGGCCGGCGCGCTCTTCAAGCCGCTCGCGATGGCGGTGGTGTTTGCGATGGCGGCGTCGTACTTCCTCTCGCGCACGCTCGTGCCGACGATGGCCGACTACATGCTGCCGGGCGAGGCGATCATACATGCCGCCGCTCTCGAGGCGGAACACGCCGCGGGCCACGTCGCCGACCAGGCCGACAGCGTCTTCCACCGGGTCATCGCGCGCTTCGAGACCGCGTTCGAGTCCTTCCGCTCGGGCTATCACGCCGTCCTTGCCTGGGCGATGATCCATCGCCGCGGGGTGCTGACCGCCGCCGGGGGATTCGTGCTCGCCTCGCTGCTGCTCGTGCCGGCGATCGGCGAGGACTTCTTCCCGCAGGTGGACGGCGGGCAGTTCCAGCTGCACGTGCGCGCGCCGTCGGGTACGCGCATCGAGCAGACCGAGCTGCTCTTCGCGGGGGTCGAGCACGCCGTACGGCGGCTGATTCCGCCCCATGACCTGCAGCTCGTGCTCGACAACATCGGCCTCACGTCGTATGGCACAAACCTCGCGATAGGGTCGAACGCAAGCGTCGGCCCCGCGGACGGCGACATGATGGTGCAGCTCACCGCCGGCCACAAAGGTTCGACGTGGGATTACGTGCGCACGCTGCGGCGCGAGCTGCCCAAGGAGTTCCCCGGCGTCACCTTCTTCTTCCAGCCGGCGGACATGGTGAACCAGGTGCTGAACATCGGGCTGCCGGCGCCGATCGACGTGCAGGTGGTGGGGCACTCGGAGCAGAACTACGCCGTGGCGCGGCGGCTCGCGCGCGAGATGGCGCGGATCCCCGGCGCCGCGGACGTGCGCGTGCAGCAGGTGATGGACGCCCCCGAGATGCGCTTTGACGTGGACCGCGTGCGGGCACAGCAGATGGGGCTTTCGCAGCGCGACGTGGCGGGCGACCTGCTCATCTCGCTCTCGTCGAGCGGCACGGTGGCGCCGAACTTCTGGGTCAATCCCGCGAACGGCGTCCAGTACAACGTGAACGTGATGACGCCTCAGTACCGGATGAACACGGTGGACGCGCTCCAGGGAACGCCGATCAGCGTGCCCGGCCCCGCACCGACACAATTGTTTGGAAACCTCTCCACCCAGTATCGCGACGTCGCGCCCGCCGTGGTGAATCATTACAACGTCGCCCCCGTGTTCGACGTGTTCGCGGGCACCGACCGGCGCGACCTGGGCGGCGTGGCGCGCGACGTGGACAAGGTGATGGCCGACGCGCAGAAGACGCTGCCGCGCGGGACGACGCTCGTGATGCGCGGCCAGGTGCAGAACATGCGCACGTCGTTCACCGGACTCGGGCTCGGGATCCTCTTCGCGATCCTGCTCGTGTACATCATCCTCGTCGTGAACTTCCAGAGCTGGCTCGACCCGCTGATCATCATCATGGCACTTCCCGGCGCGCTCGCGGGGATCGTCTGGATGCTCTACGTCACGCACACGACCTTCACCGTGCCGTCGCTGATGGGCGCGATCATGGCGATGGGCGTAGCGACCGCGAACAGCGTCCTGCTGATCACCTTCGCCGACGACCAGCGGACGGCGGGTCGCAGCGCGACCGAGGCGGCGATCGATGCGGGCTTCGCGCGGCTCCGCCCGGTCTGCATGACGGCGCTCGCGATGGTCATCGGCATGCTGCCGATGGCGCTCGGACTCGGTGAGGGCGGCGAGCAGAACGCACCGCTCGGCCGCTCGGTCATCGGCGGCCTGCTCGTGGCCACCTTCTTCACGCTGATCGTCGTGCCGCTCGTGTATAGCGTGCTGCGACGGAACGACGTCCACGCTCCAGCCCCGGCCTTAGCATGAAGACGCCCGATCCCGACCTTCAGACCACGCCGCCGCCGGAGCACCACGCCGACGTCGGCGCGGCTCCGCCCGTGACGCCGGCATCGACTCGGCGGATGATCACCGCCGGAGTGGTCATCGCGGGCGCACTGGCGGTGCTGTTGCTCGTGTCGTACCTGCCGCGGCGCGCGGTCACGCGGGAACTCGCGGCAGAGGTCTCCGCCGAGGACGCCGCGCCGCTCGTGCAGGTCATGACGGTGCGGCGCGCGCTGGCGGGCGGCACGCTGGACCTGCCCGGCAACCTCACGCCGTTGCACGAGAGCGCCGTGTACGCGAGGGTGGCGGGCTACGTGAAGAGCTGGCGCGCGGACATCGGCACCCTCGTGCACACCGGCGACGTGCTGGCGGTGATCGACGCGCCCGAGCTTGCGCAGCAGGTCGCACAGGCCGAGCACGAGCTCGCGCAGTCGCGCGCGGCGCTCGTTCTCGCGCGCACCGATCTCGAGCGGTGGAAGACGCTCGTGGCGGACAGCGCCGTGACGCGCCAGGAATACGACCAGAAGCAGGCTGCGTTCGACGCGGCGGCGGCGAGCACGGGTGCGGTGTCCGCGAACCTCCAGCGACTGGTGGAGCTGCAGAACTTCACGCTCGTGCGGGCGCCGTTCACCGGAGTGGTGACGGCGCGGAACATCGACATCGGGTCGCTGATCACGGCGTCCGGCGCGACGAGCGCGCCCGTCACGGGCGGCGACGTGGCCGGAGCGCAGGGCCCGGGCAGCCTGTTCCGGATCGCGCAGACGGACACGGTGCGCACGTACGTCTCGGTGCCGGAGGCGCAGGCGATGGCGATGATCCCCGGGCTCGCCGCGCGTGTGACCGTGCAGGAACTGCCGGGCCGGACGTTCATTGGAAAGATCGTGCGGACGTCGCGCGCGATCAACGTCGGCTCGCGCACGATGCTCGTCGAAGTCGACATCGCGAACCCCGGATTCGTGATGCTGCCCGGGATGTACTCGAACGTGCAGGTGACGTTCCCGAAGGCGGCGGCGCCGTTGATGCTGCCGGCGACGGCCCTCGTGATCCGTGCGGCAGGGACCCAGGTGATGGTCCTCGACACGGCCGCGTCGGTGATCCACCTGCTTCCCGTGCAGGTCGGGCGCGACTACGGCGCGACCATCGAGATCCTCGCGGGAATCACCGAGGGGATGGCCATCGTGACGAATCCGAGCGCGGACCTGGCGGAGGGGATGAAGGTGAAGGTGTCGGCCTCGCGCGAGGAGAGGAAGTGAGCGCGGGCGTCTCACGCCGCTGCCACTCGGGAAGGTCGTAGCCGCCGATCACGTTGCCCGCGATGCGTCCCGCCGCCGGCGCATGCTGGAACCCATGGCCGCTGAAGCCCGCGATCACGTGGAGGCCGTCGAGGGCGGCCGGCCCGATGATGGGCATCGCATCCGGCGTCATCTCATGGAGCCCTGCCCAGGCGGTCGCGATCGCGAGGTCCGCCCGAGAGAGTAGCCACGACTTCACAGGAACAATTCTGGCGAAGTTGAACCGGTTCAGCGAGGGTTGAGGCACCCCACAAACGACAAATGGGAATCCCGAAGGACTCCCATAGAGGAACGACTAATAGTTTCATCTGTCAGTTTGATACAAGCCGGACAGATCGATGACATACACGGCTTCTGTGCGATATCGCTTTGCGATTTTAAAAATCCTCATAACTCTTTGTATAGCAATATTACAACTACAGTGCCCCCGGGCCGATTCGAAC
>PMYN01000150.1:0-35914 GCA_003171215.1 Gemmatimonadota bacterium
GGATTCCATCCCCGTGCGCCTCACCATCCCGGCGCTCGACGAAGGTCCGCACCAGAGCTACGCGATCCAGTGGTTCAGCTTCGCCCTCGTGGCCGTCGTCGGGGGCGTGGCGCTCTCACGCCGTCCACGCTAGGTATCAGGCATGGCCGACCATATCCAGAATGCCCGCGCCTCCGAGGCGGAAGCGCGCGACGTCGCCGAGCAGGCGCGTGAGACCGAGTGGACGCACCCGAGCTTCGTGCGCGAACTCTTCCTCGGACGGTTCCGCGCGGAGTTGATCCATCCGCACCCACTGGAAGATCCGGCGGAAGCGGAACGGGCGAAGCCGTTCCTGGACAAGCTGCGCGCGTTCCTCGACACGTACGATGCGGACGAAACCGACCGCACCGGCACCATCAAGGAATCCGACGTGCAGGCGCTGCGCGAGATGGGCGCGATGGGCATCAAGATTCCCAAGGAGTACGGCGGGCTCGGCCTCTCGCAGATGACCTACGTGAAGGCCATGGAGCTGGTGACGTCGAAGTGCGGATCGCTCGTCGCGCTGGTCTCGGCGTCGCAGTCGATCGGCGTGCCGCAGCCGCTCGCGCTCTTCGGCACCGAGGAGCAGAAGCGGAAGTATTTCCCGCGCATCGCGAAGGGCGCGATCACGGCGTTTGCGCTGACCGAGGTGAACGCGGGATCCGATCCGGCGAACATGACGACGACCGCGACGCTCTCCGAGGACAGCAGGCACTGGATCATCAACGGCGAGAAGCTCTGGTGCACGAACGGCACGCGCGCCGAACTATTCGTGGTGATGGCGCGCACGCCGGACAAGGTCGTGAACGGCAAGCCGCGCAGGCAAATCACGGCGTTCATCGTCGAGGCCGACACGCCGGGCTTCGCGGTGAAGATGCGCCTCCATTTCATGGGACTGAAGGCGATCGAGAACGGCTGGCTGTCGTTCACGAACGTGAAGGTTCCCGTGGAGAACGTGCTCTGGGGCGAGGGGAAGGGACTCAAGCTCGCGCTCATCACGCTGAACACGGGGAGGCTCACGATTCCCGCGAGCGTCCTCGGCGGGGCCAAGGCGCTGATCAAGGCGATTCGCGCGTGGTCGATGGAGCGCGTGCAGTGGGGCCAGCCGATCGGGAAGCACGAGGCGGTCGCGCAGAAGATCGCGCGCATGGTGTCGAACACCTTCGCGATGGAGGCTGTTGCGTTGCTGTCCACTGCACTCTATGAGAAGGGCGGCTACGACATTCGTCTCGAGGCCGCGATCGCGAAGCTGTGGAATACCGAGGCTGCCTGGCGCGGGGTGGACGACGCGCTGCAGATCCGCGGCGGCCGCGGCTACGAGACCGCGGATTCGCTGCGCGCGCGCGGCGAGAAGGCGATCCCGGTGGAGCGCATGATGCGCGACTCGCGCATCAACCTGATCTTCGAGGGCTCGAGCGAGATCATGCGGCTGTTCATCGCGCGTGAGGCGGTGGACGCGCACTTCTCGCTCGCGTTCCCGATCGTCGCGCCCGAGTCGTCGTTCTCGACGCGCATCAAGGCGGCGGTGAAGGCGGCGCCGTTCTACCTCACGTGGTATCCGGCGCGATGGATCCCGAGCTTCAAGTCATACGGCGATTTCGGGAAGCTCGCGGGACACATGCGCTTCGCCGATCGCACGACGCGCAAGCTCGGGCGCTCGCTGTTCCACGCGATGGTGCGCTTCGGCCCGAAGCTCGAGCGCAAGCAGATGGTGCTCTTCCGCGCGGTGGACATCGGCGCCGAGCTCTTCGCGATGGCCGCGAGCTGTGCCCGGGCGCAGATGCTGGCGACGAAGCTCAACCAGCCCGAAGCGATCCAGCTGGCCGATGCCTTCTGCGTCGAGGCGAGAGGACGAATCGCGGTGCTCTTCGCGTCACTGTACGGCCCGCACGACGAGCAGCTGTACAAGCTCGCGATGAGCGTGCTGAAGGGCGAACACGCCTGGCTGGAGCAGGGGATCGTGGATGAAGCGTATTATCATGATGCGGCGCCGAATACCAACGATGGAAGATCGAAGATGGAAGATCGAAAACTCGTCCCGGTCTAGAAGGGCAGACGGCGGACGACGGACGACAGTAAACTCGTTTCAGTCTAGGCCACACGCTGGCGACGGAACTGAAGCACCACGACGGCGGCGACGATCATCGCACCGCCGGTCAGGATGTTCATCGTGATGGCCTGCCGCAGCACGAGGGCGCCGAGTATCGCCGTCAGGAACGGCTCGACCGTGGAAACGATCGCCGTGCGAACCGGCCCGAGCCGCATCAGCCCCATCAGGAAGAACACCGAGGGCAGCACCGTGCTGAAGAGCGCCAGCGCGATGATGGCCATCCACGCCGTCGAGGGCAGGTTCGCCGTCAGTGTCTGATCCCCCACGGCGAGCAGCAGGAAACAAAAGGCCGACCCGATCTTTCCGTAGGCGCTGGTGACCGACACCGGATGCGACTTCTGCATCCATTGCATCAGCGGGATATACAAGCCGTAGACCACCGCGGCGCCGAGGGCGAGCGCGATCCCCGTCCATGGCAGCGCGGCCGCGCTCGCGCCGCCGGCGAGCGGCGCGCCCACGATCACGACGATCCCGCCGAAGCTCAGGGCGAGTGCCGCGAGCCGGCGCATCGTCACCGGCTCCGCGCCGCGAATCGTCTGCACGAGCGTCACCCACGCGGGATACGTGTAGAACAGGAAGGCGAGCGTCGCGACGCCGATGTACTTCAGGCTCGAGAGCGCCATTCCCACGAGCAGCGCCTGCCCGCCGCCGCCGAGTGTGATGAAGCGCACAGCCTCGCGCCACGGCATGCGCGGATAGCTCCGCGTGCCGACGAACGAAACCATCACCACCGCGCCGATCACGTAGCGCCACATCAGCACCACGGGGAGCGGAACGCCCTGGCCCGTCGCGATGCTCGTGAGCGTACTGACCGCGGCGAACCCGAGCGCCGCGAGCAGGGTGAACATCGTTCCGGCGCCCGTCTCGGCCGGCGAGGCGGCGATTCGTGTTTTCGGGTCGCTCATGGGAAACAGTGTAACCGGCGCTAAAGTCCCGGACCATCCGATACGAAACTTTGACAATCCGGACGCGTACTGAATGCAACCTTTCGGAACTCCGGGTGTTCTAATCTCAGTGAACAAAAGGACGGGCGACGGGCAGTTGGTATTGGAGTGACGGCCGGTGCTGGTGGGGGGCCGGCCTCCTTCATGCCAACTGTCCGTCGCCTTCCTTTTAAGACAGGGGCGAGTGGCGAGACCAGTGGGGAGTGGAGCGGGTGAGGGGGGAGTGGGGAGAACCGAGCGGCGAGGGGCGAGTTTGAGTGGCGAGACAACATCATGATGTCTCGCCACTCTCTTCCGCAGTTCGGACAGGGGTAGCGATTCAATCGATGGGCGATGACCTTACTCGTCATGTCTACCATCGCATTTCTCGGCCTCGGCGCCATCGGCGCTCCGATGGCAAAGCATCTGACGCCGCCCGGATTCACACTTTCAGTCTGGAACCGCACGGCCTCCAAGGCCGCTGCCTTCGCGGCGGCCAACAATGCGCGCCATGCCAGGACTCCCGCCGATGCCGCACGCGGCGCGGAGATCGTGATCACCTGTCTCCCCACCTCGCGCGAAGTCGCCGCCCTGCTGGACGGTGCCGACGGTCTCCTCGCGACGATGGCGAAGGGTTCGCTCCTCATCGACTGCACGTCCGGCGATCCTGCCACATCGCGCCAGACCGCCGCGCGCCTGGCTGAAAATGGAATCGGATTTCTCGACGCGCCCGTGAGCGGCGGAGTCTCGGGCGCCGAGGCGGGGAAGCTCACGGTCATGGTCGGCGGCGATGCCGCGCTGCTCGAGCGCGCGCAGCCCGCCCTGCAGGCATTCGGCGAGAAGATCGTGCACTGCGGGCCCGTCGGCGCGGGTCACGCGATCAAGGCGATCAATCAGGCGATGCTGGCGGTTCACATTTGGAGCCTCGCAGAAGGCATGCTCGCGCTCTCGAAGGCCGGCGTGAAACCGGAAGTCGCGCTCGACGTGATCAACGCGTCGAGCGGACGGTCGAACACGTCGATGAACCTCTTTCCGCAGCGCGTCATCGGCCGCGCGTTTCCGCGCACCTTCAAGCTCGCTCTGCTCGACAAGGACGTGCGCATCGGCGCGCAGTTCCTGCGCGAGCAGAACGTTCCGTCGCCGATGATCCAGCTCGCGGCGGAACTCTTCGCCGCCGCGCACGCCGAGCTCGGCGACGACGCGGACCACGTCGAAGCGGTGAAAGTCGTCGAGCGCACCGGCGGGGCGGAGATCAAGTGAGCGCGGGGGCCGTCAGCCGCGGCGTGCATGGCGCGCGCGTGTCGCCGCTCGAGCAGATTCGCGCACGCTTTCCCGCCCTCGAGCGCGTGCACGAGGACCGGCCCGTCGCGTACTTCGACGGGCCCGGTGGCACGCAGGTGCCGAAGTCGGTCGTCGACGCGGTGCGCGACTACCTGCTGCACCACAACGCGAACACCGACTGGGCATATCCGACGAGCATCGAAACGGATGCGCTGATCGCCTCGGCGCGACTCGCCCTCGCCGATTTCCTGAACGCCGACGCATCGGAGATCGCGTTCGGAAACAACATGACGACGCTCACCTTTCACCTCGCGCGCTCGCTCGGCGCGGCGTGGGGCCCGGGCGACGAGATCGTCGTCACCGACCTCGACCACCACGCGAACGTCGCACCGTGGCGCCGTCTCGAGCGCGAGCGCGGCGTCACCGTGCGCAGCATCGGCGTGGACCTCGAGCGCGGCCAGCTCGACTGGGAGAGCCTCAAGAGTTCGCTTGGGCCCCGTACGAAGCTGCTCGCGATCGGCGCGGCATCGAACGCTCTCGGCACGATCAACGACGTCAAGCGGGCGACGCGTCTCGCGCACGACGTGGGCGCGACCGTGTTCGTCGATGCCGTGCACTACGCGCCGCACGCCCTCGTGGACGTGCGCGCCTTCGACTGCGATTTCCTCGCGTGCAGCCCGTACAAGTTTTACGGGCCGCACACCGGCGTGCTGTTCGGCAAGAAGCGGCTCATCGAAGCTCTCGACGTGCCGCGCCTCGATCCGGCGCACGACAACTCGCCGGACCGCCTCGAGACCGGCACGCTGAATCACGAGGGGATGGCCGGCGCCGCCGCGGCGGTCGATTTCTTCGCGTCGCTCTCGAGCGGCGCCACGCGCCGCAAGCGGCTCGAGACCGCGTTCGCCGGACTGCACGCGCGGTCGCAGGAACTCGTCGAGCGACTTTGGGGCGGGCTCTCCGCGCTCAGGGGCGTGACGATGTACGGCCCCACGCCCGATCAGCCCCGTACGCCGACGGTCTCGTTCACGATGCGCGGCCACAGTTCCAGGGAGATCGCCGAGCATCTCGCGACGCGCGCGCTGTTCGTTTCACACGGAGATTTCTACGCGGCGACGATCGTCGAACTGCTCGGCCACGGCGCGGACGGACTGCTGCGCGTGGGCTGCGCGTGCTACACCTCCGCGGAGGAAGTGGAGCGCTTGATCGCTGCCGTGGCGGAGTTGCAGACGAAGTAGAACAACTGCCTTACCACGGATCTACGCGGAGGAACTGCTGGCAGGTTTGCAGGACCTGATCAAGCAACTGCCTTGCCACGGATTTCGCGGATGTAGCGGATAGACAACTGCAACAACTTCTTGGGGGAACTGCAGCTTCGGCATCGGTGCCGCTGTTGCAGTTCCCCCAAAAGTCTTGCAGTTGCAGTATCAGGCCGTTGATCCGTGCGATCCGTGATAAAGCAGTGGCAGTGTCAGTTGTAGTATCCGATCCAATCCGCGCAATCCGTGGCAGGGCCGCTGCCGTTTCAGTCGCCTTTCTTTCCGGACACCGGCGCCGGAGCCGGCGCCGTGAACGGCTTCTTGTGCGAGACCCGCGTCTTCTCGAGCGCGCTCAGGAACGGCTCGAACTTCGACCCCGGATTCCAGAGCACCCAGCCGTCGTACCCCGCGTCGTACACCGCACGCTTCTGCTCGCGCAGTTCATTGGGTCCGTAGGCCGGCTTGCCGAGCGTGAAGGCCTGCAGCCACGGCCGCACGCGCTCGCCGGACAGCCCGAGCTTCGCGTTGCGCTCGTGCGCGCGGAGGATCGCGGCGTGCACGATCGCGTAAGGCTCGGCGTTCGGATGCGCGACGTTGAGCGAGCCCGGCGGATAGTGCGACGGATACGTCATCGGCAGGAGCACGTCGACCACGGGCGCGAGATGCTCCCACTGCTGCCCCACTTCGAGCGCGTTCGGCACGCTCGTGACGAGGCCGAAGATATCGGCGGTCGTGCGCACGCCGAGCTTCGAGAGGCGCGCATGCGCCATCGCGAGGAAATTGGCGAGCGCCTGTTCCTTGTTCTGGCCGTTCTGGTCGGGAAAGATCTGCGGCGGCAGCGACTTGTACGGCTCGGGAAAGCGGATGTAGTCGAACTGCACCTCGCCGAATCCGAGCTTCACCACGTCCTCGGCGACGTGGATGTTGTACTCCCAGAGTTCGTGATGGTACGGGTTCACCCAGAGCGTGCCCTTCTTGTCGCGCCAGGGCGAGCCGTCGGCCTTCCGAATGGTCCATTCGGGGTGGACGCGCGCGGTGACCGAATCCTTGAACACGACGATTCGCGCGACGGCGAGAATTTTGTGCGCGCGCAGCGTGTCGAGGAGTTCCTTGAGTTTGGGGATCGTCCCGGCCTTCCCCGCGTTCCGTTGCAGCGACGGATCGGTGGGCGCGTAATTCAGCCCGAACTCGTCCTTGATGTCGATGATGAGCGCGTTGATTTCCGTTTGATCGGCGATCTGGATGAGCTGGTGGATCCGCTTCGTGCTTTGCGCCGCGAACCGGTTCACGTACAGGCCGCGCACGATTTGCGTGTCGGGTGACGACGCCTTCGCAGGAGGCGAAACCGTCTGCGCTGGAGTCGTAACCGTCTGAGCGGGAGCCGTTGCGGCTGAGAGACCCTGCGCGAACGCCGTCGAGCCCAGGAGCAGGGCGAAGAGACTGTATTTCACGGGTGTATATTAGTCGAATCGTGAGGAATCCTTGCATGTTCCCGGCTTTGCTCGCGGCGGTGCTCGCGGCGGCGTGCGGCGGCCGCAGCGGCGGCTCGCCGAGCGCGGTGCCGCACGCCGATCTCATCGTGGCCACTGCCGATTCCTCGTACTGGGTCACGAGCGGGGAGCGGGGGCTGCGCGTGCGAGGCGTGCCGATGCAGCTGGCGCGGGTGGACGGCCGCTTTCGCGAGATCTACGTGGCCGACGACGACCGGTCGTATTTCGACGCCATCCTCGTGGGCCAGCGGCTCTGGTCGCGCGATCTCGTGCGCGGCGACTCCGTCGAGCTGTTCGCCGACACGCTCGTCCCGCGCTTTGCCAAGTCGTACGCGAAGGCGCACCCCGACGACGCGCCGCTCGCGAAGGACGAGGAAGCCGCCGAGCGTCCACGCATCACCGTCACGGCCGAGCTCGAAGTGCTCGGCGTGCACGGTCCGTACGTGTCGTTCGAGTACCGCACCGACATGGACGTGACCGGCGAGCGCACCAACGCCGACCGGCACACTGCGCGGCGCGGCGTGCTCGACGTGCGCACGGGAAAGGCGGTGACCGTCGCGGCGCTGTTCGGACGCGAGGCGGCCGTACGCGCGGAAGGCGATGCGAACGTCGAGTGGCGCCTGGCGCGCGACTCGCTGCTCGCGCTTCGCGACCGCCGGAGCCGGCGCGCGCAGCGGGCGATCGCGTCGTTCGCGTTCGATCCCGGCAGCTTCACGATCGAGTCCCGCGATGGAACGCCGCGGGTGCGGTATGCGGTGCCCGGCGAGGTATCGCGGGGATCGCTGAACGCGGTCGAGCTCGAGCCGCGCGAGGTGCCGGCCATGCCTTGGTGGAGCGGCGTGCGCGACGAGCTGCCCACCGGCCCCGACTCGCTGCTCACATGGGAGCACGGCGGGCTCGAGCTGCAGGCGTCGCTCGCGAAGGACGGCGACATCGCGCGGTTGACGCTTCGCGATTCGAGCCGCAAGGACTGGCCGGTCGCCGCCGTGACCGCGCCGGTGTGGCGCGTGATCTGGCTCGACGCCGCGGTGAAGGCCGACGAGCGCAAGGCGCTCAACCACGCGTTCAACGATGCCTCGATGTACTCGGATGATTCACGAATCGTGATGGCGCCGCGGCGCGCGAAGCCGCGCGCCGGATTCGCGCTCGCCTCTTTCCATCGCCGCTGATGCCGAAGCCTCCGGAACGACGTCCATCCCGCACGGTGAGCGAGTCGGCGCACGAGACGTCCGCGCTCATGATGCCGCTCGACGAGAACGCGCGCGGCCATGTGTTCGGCGGCGTGGTGCTCGCGATGATGGACAAGGCCGCGGCGGTGTGCGCGATCCGCCACGCGCGGACGAGCTGCGTCACGGTCTCGGTGGACCGCGTCGATTTCCGCGAACCGATCCTGGTGGGCGACCTCGTGCACATGAAGGCGAGCGTCAACTTCGTGGGCCGCACGTCGATGGAGATCGGAATCCGCATCGAGGCGGAGAACATGCTGCTCGGCACACGCCGCCACACGAACTCGTGCTACGTCACCTACGTCGCACTCGATCGCGACGGAAAGCCGACCGAGGTTCCGGCGCTCGTGCTCGAGACCGACGCGGACAGGCGGCGAAGCGACGCGGGGAGGGAGCGCCGGCGCCGGCGCGTGGAGGAACGCGCCGACGAGCGCGCGAAACTCGATGAAGTCTCCGGGAAGAACGCGAAGTGAGTGAGGAGAGCGCCGAGAGCGCAGCGTTCGCGCACAGGCCGTACTCCGAGGCGCTCGCGAACCGCGCGCTCCCGCTCGTGCGCCGCATCGTCGACGACCTCGTGATGCGCTATCGCGAGTGGCTGGACGCGGTGCGCCGATTCGAGTACGCCACCACCAAGTCGACCGCCGAGGCACCCGATCCCGAGGCGGAAGGACTCCAGGCCGAGGCGGAGCGGACGGCCGCGGAAATCGATGCCTGCGTGAATGAACTCGCCGAGCTCGGCGTCGAATGCCGGGCGTTCGACAGCGGCCTCGTGATCTTTCGGGGAGAGCGCGACGGCCGGCCGTCGCGCTTCGTGTGGCGGCGCGGCGATGTGGTGGTCAGCGAGTGGCCCGGTTACGACGCGGGCTCGGCGTCGGCGAACGGCACGTCGAGTTCCATGCCGTCGCGCGCGCAGCTGGTGGCGGGGAAAACCTCCCTCGCTTCCCGCTCGAGATCCGACGGATCGCGCGAGTAGCGCGCCGAGAAGTGCGTGAGCACGAGCTTGCGTGCTCCCGCCCGTGCGGCGATGGTTGCGGCTTCGCGCGATGTCGAGTGTCCCGTTTCCTCGGCGCGCGCGGCTTCTTCGTCGGCGAAGGTCGCCTCGTGAACCAGCAGGTCGGCACCCGCCGACGCGGCGACGGTTGATTCGCTCGGCCGGGTGTCGCCGGTGACGACGACGCGCCGTCCGCTGCGCGTGGGGCCGACGAGCGTCGCGGGATCGATCGTGCGGCCGTCCGGAAGGGTGACGGTTTCGCTCTTGGCGAGTTGGCCCCAGAGCGGGCCTTCGGGGATCCGCATTTCGCGCGCGAGTTCGGGATCGAACCGTCCGCGGCGCTCGTCCTCGATGAGCGCGTATCCGACCGCGGACTGCGCGCGATGCTCCACGGGGAAGGGCAGGATCGAGTAGCCCTTCCGCGCGATCGGCGTGCCGGGAGTAATCTCGGTGACTTCGAGCGGGAACGAGAGGCGCTCGACTCCGAGTCCCTCGGCACGCTTGAGGAACGCGTGCAGTCCGGGCGGTCCCCACAGGCGGAGAGGTTCCGCGCGGGCCTGTAGGGTCAGGGTTCGGAGAAGGCCAAGGATGCCGAGGACGTGATCGGTGTGGTAGTGCGTGAAGAAGAGGTCGCCGAGGGCGAACGAGATGCCGTAGCGCATCATCTGGCGCTGGGTCCCTTCGCCGCAGTCGATGAGCAGCGTCTCGCCCTCGCGGATCAGGGCCAGGGACGCAACGCCGCGCTCGATGGTGGGGCGACTCGCGGAGGTTCCGAGGAAGCGAAGGCTAAGGCTCACTCGGAAAATGTAACTGTGACTGCGGGTAAACGGTCATTGGTCGTTGGTCATTGGTATTTGGCAGTGGCGAATGACCAATGACCAATGACCGTTTACCGATTACCGATTACCCGCTCTTGTAGTTGTCGCTGAGCACCGCCTTGTGCTTTGAGTCATCGATGTTTCCGCCGCTCACCACAACCACCAGGGGAAACTCGAGGTGAGGCACCCGCCCGGAGAGCAGCGCTGCAACTCCCACCGCCCCCGCTCCTTCAACCTTGAACCCTTCCTCGATCCACAAATACGCGATGGCACTGGCGACATCCTCTTCACTCGCCACCACGATGTCGTCGAGTGCCGCCTGTCCCTGCGCGAGCATACCGGCATCCGCCTGGCCCGAGAGCCCATCCGCGAGCGTCGGCAGATCGGGGATGTCGGTGGGCCGGCCCGTCGCCATCGCGATCGTCATCGCGTTCGTGCGTTCGCTCTGCGCGCCGACGATCCGCACGCCCGGTGCCTCCGCACGCAACAGTCCCGCGATGCCGCTGGCGAGTCCGACTCCGCCGATGGGCACGATGATCGTTCGCAGCGCGGGAAGTTCCTCGAGGATTTCCAGCGCCACGGTCCCTTGTCCGGCCATCACCTCCCGCCCGGCGTACGCGCTCACGAACGTCGCGCCGGTGCGCTCCGCATATTCTCGCGCGAGCACTTCGGCGTCGTCGTATTTCGCGGCGGTCGCGTCCACCGTCGCGCCGAACTCCGCTATTCGGTCACGCTTCACGGCAGGTGCGGTGCGCGGAACGAAGACCGTCAGCGTCACCCCGAGTTCCTTCGCGGCTGCCGCGATGCCGAGCCCGTGATTTCCTGCGCTCGCGGTCACCACGCCGCGCGCGCGCTGCTCGTCGGTGAGTGTCGCGAGCGCGTTGGTGGCGCCGCGGATCTTGAACGACCCGGTGTTCTGTTCGGACTCGAGCTTGAGCCAAGTGGGGCCGCCGAGGAACGCCGAGAGGGTCTCGGATTTATAGAAAGGCGTTTGGCGGATGGCCGGGGCGATGCGGAGCGCGGCGTCCCGGATGTCCTGTGGTGACGGGAGGATCGACGCTGTGGGGATCGACGCTGTGGGGTTGACTTCTGGTGTGCTCATGCCTATAATATGGGGAGTGAAGTCGGCCCCGCCCGAAGCTTTACGGCGGGGTTTGTAGTATCGGGACCTGAGTGCGAGACCGGTCCCGGCAAGTGCAGCGAAGCGCGCCCGAGTAATGTTTGGGGCTGTAGCTCAGCTGGGAGAGCGCTGTCCTCGCACGACAGAGGTCAGGGGTTCGATCCCCCTCAGCTCCACTTGTTTCTTCCGTGACTTTTTCGAGATTTTGGTTGTCCTTGTAGTGAATGCCCGCCGCCGTTCGGTAGGACGTAGAGTTCCAATGACGGTGCGCGTGGCAGCTACAGGACAACTTTCAATGATGGCCGCAACCTCTCGGGGATTGCGGCCTTTTTGTTTGCATGGATGGAAGATCGAAGATGGAGGATCGAAGATGGAAGATCGAGGCTCGACGGCCGAGCATGCTTAGTCGTTCTCCATCTTCCATCTTCCATCTTCCATCTTCGATCTTCCATCGCTGTTGTTCGGCCTAGAATCCTCCCCGCTTGCGTAGTTCCGTCACGTGCGCCACGTGATGCGGCCCGTGCCATGCGTAGATCTCGAGCAGCCCATCGAGCGTGAGCGCGCCGTGCTCCGGGCGGAACATCGTTCGATTGAACTGCGCCGCGTTCAGCGTCTTCAGCAGGTGTACCCAGCGCGCGTGCATCGCTTCGAGGATCGCGAGCGAGCCATCGATCGGCATCGTCTTCGCGTCGGGAAGCTCCGCCCATTTCGCCTCGTCGTACGGTTTCACGGTCGGATTCTCCTCCGTGAGCGTGAGGCGTGTGCGCACGTACGCGTTCATGTGCGAGTCGGCAACGTGATGCACGAGCTGGCGCACGGTCCATCCGCCCGGACGGTAGGGCGTGTCGAGCTGCGCATCCGTGAGACCGGTTACGGCGCGGCGAAGATTTGCGGGCGTCTCCGCGATCGTCTTGAGCGCGGCCGCACGCGATGCATCGGTGAACGACGTGCGCGGAACGCGCTTGCCGATCGGGTACCGCAGGTCGGGTGCTTCGCTGGTGGATGTCATGTGTGACAATTAGCACAATCTTCGCGCGGGTTGCTCGGGGTTGAGGCCGCAACAAATCTCGGGCACCGGAATACCATTCATCATGATGATCCGCGTCCGCTCGTTCATGCCGTTCATCTCGCTCCTGGCAGTCGCCGCGTGCGGCGGCGGGGCCACGCGGCTCGCGAGCGCGCCGCCGCTCGCGCCCGTCGCAGGAATGCGGGAACTCACCGCCGACCAGCAGGCCGCGCAGGCGATCGGCCGCCTCACGTTCGGTCCCCGTCCCGGCGAGGTGGATCGCGTGAACGCAGCCGGCACCGATCGCTGGATCGAGCGCCAGCTCTCGCCCGATGGGATCGCGGATGTCGCGCTCGAGGGAGTGCTGCAGGGACTGCCGGTGTGGTCGATGCCGCTGAAGGTTCTCACCGACTCGTTTCCGCCGCAGGACGTCTATATACGAAGGCTCCGCATCGTGCGCGGACTCGCGCCGGCCTCGCAGCTCCAGCTGACGCCCGACGACAGCGCCGCGTTCAAGGCGATGAACGACCGCGGGAACCAGTACTTCAACCAGTTCCAGGCGGCGAAGGTCGTGCGCGCGCAGATGAGCGAACGTCAGCTCGTCGAAACGCTCACCGATTTCTGGGAGAACCATTTCTCGGTATACGTGGGGAAGATGCCCACCCGTTTCACCCTCCTCGAGTACGATCGCGACATCATCCGTCCGCGCGTCCTCGGCAAGTTCCGCGACCTCCTCGGCGCCGTCGCGCACAGTGCGGCGATGCTCTACTACCTCGACAATTTCCAGAGCGCCGCCGACTCGAACCACATGACGCTGCCCGAGTACCGCCAGGCGGAGAAGAGCGGGCGTCGTCCGGTGAATCACCGTCGCAACGGCCTGAACGAGAACTACGGCCGCGAGCTGCTCGAGCTGCACACCCTCGGCGTGGACGGCGGATACACGCAGAAAGACGTGATCGCCGTCGCGCGTGCGCTCACCGGATGGACGCTCGACGATCCGCGTGCGGGCGGCGGTTTCATTTTCCGCGAGGGAATGCACGACGCCGAGCCGAAGGTCGTGCTCGGACACACGCTGCCTGGCGGCCGCGGCCTGGAGGACGGCGAGGATGTGCTCGACATCGTCGCACGTCATCCGTCAACCGCTCGTTATATAGCCTTCAAGCTCGCGCGGAGGTTCGTGAGCGATACGCCGGGCAAAGCGCTGGTGGAGCGGGCGGCGGAGACTTTTCGGAGGACCGATGGCGACCTCAGGGAAGTGATGCGCACGATCCTCACGAGCCCGGAGTTCTTCTCGCGCGCGGCGTATCGCGCGAAGGTGAAGAGTCCGTTCGAGCTGGTGCTGAGCGCGCGGCGGATCATGAATGCGTCGCCCGATACGTCGGCGAGCACCGCGTTCCAGATACAGCGGCTCGGGCAGCAGCTGTTCGGGCATCTCGCGCCGAACGGGTGGCCCGAGACCGGCGACCAGTGGATCAACGCGGGATCGCTGCTCGACCGGATCAACTTCGGGGTGCAGGTGGGCGGCGGGCGGCTCAGGTTCGCGCCGGCGGAGCAGTGGCCGGGATGGGCGCTGTTGAGCGCGATGCCGCTCGACCGGCAGGTGGACGGCGTGGTGGACCAGCTGCTGGGCGGGAACGTGTCGCTCGAGACGCGGAGCATCCTGTTCAAGGGGCAGAATCCGCTGGCGGCTGCGAATGCGCCGGCGCCGGTCAGGCCGTCGCTGAGGGATCTGCTCGGAATCGCGCTGGGATCGCCGGAGTTTCAGAGACGATAGGGCGATTTTCAGGGTTGCTGGGGCGCGCGAGGCCGACTAGAATTCGTCTCCTGACTGCCCCTTGGTGTAACTGGCAACACGCCTGCCTCTGGAGCAGGAGAGTCCTGGTTCGATCCCAGGAGGGGCAACTGCAAGCAACTCAGGGCGAGCCAACCGGTTTCGGTTGGCTCGCCCTGTTTCGTTTCTTGGGGGTCAGGCGGCGGTCGCAACCCGGCGATCCTGCAGCCACCAGATCACGAGCGCAAACAAGCCATACGCCACGATTGCGGTCGACGCCGCAGCGCGATCAGAGCTGGGAGGCGGGCCGAAGAAGAGGTAGGCCTGGATGCCGAGCATAATCACTCCAAGTATCAGCGTCCCGACCGACCGAGCCAGACGTCCTCGGAGATAAAGCCACATCCCGCCGAACAGTAGGGCCGCCTCCAGTCCGAACGCGACCGCCGGGGAGTTCCAGAGGCCCAATCCGACCTTGGCATGGTTGTCGTACAACGGGAGGTCGGGCGAGTGGACGATGAAATCCAGAATCCAATGCGAGAACACAGCCAGCCCGATTACGAAGCTCGTTCGCCAAGCTGACGCGCGAGTCACGAAATGGTAGGCGGCACCGACCGCGCAGGACCAGAAGAGGGCCGCCGGGAGACTATGCGTGTACGGCATGTAGTACAGGTCGAGCGGGTTGGATGCGGTAAAGCCTGGAACGATGCGGACTTTCTCGATTCCCAGGAGAATGAAGGGGGCCCACAGAACATCGAGAAACTGGACTGCGAGAAAGAGCACCCACAGGGGTATCGAGGGCTCGAACCTTTTCGCTGGAAAGCTCACCCCATAGTGACCTACGAACATGAGTATCCTCCTGGCGTGTTGCGCAGAATGGAGTTGTGTGCGGCCTGGCTTGTGGATCACTAAAGTTCTGGTTCGATCCCAGGAGGGGCAACTGCAGGCAACTGAGGGCGAGCCAACCGGTTCGGTTGGCTCGCCCTGTTTCGTTATGTGGGTCGCTCCCCCAGATTGGTCCCCGAACAGTTCTTGATTCGCGCGAATGGGAGATTGGTGCTACCGTCGGTGCGGTCGGTTGACCACCACTTCCAGAGGCTCATCATGAACAGTCGGCAGCTGGCCCAGGTCGGGCTCGGCCTCATCGGTGTCTGGGCGCTTCTCATCGCTCTCCAGGGCTTCATGACGCTCGCCGTCGTCGCCGGCGCTTCACTCGGACCGATGCTGCTCTCGATAGCCGTGCCCGTCGCGCTCTTGCTGGCGCTCAGCTATGTGTTGGTTTTTCACAATGGTCAGCTGGTGGCCGCCATCGCGCCCGATGTCCGTGCCACGAGCGAACACGCTACGCCGGATCTCCCCCGCATTCTGGTTGTCCTTCTCGGAGTGCTCCTGCTGGTGCAGGCGATACCAGGGGCGATCAGTGGCCTCCTCGCCGTTCTTGCCGCGGGTGAGTTCCCGACGATGCCGTCTCGCGCGGGGCCGGTTCGCTTTTTCATCAGCTCCGGCCTGCAGCTCGCAATCGCGCTGTTCTTGATCATGCGGCCCGAGCGCCTTCTCGATTTCGTGCGACGCCCGGCCTCCAGGGAAATTCCATGAACAGCCACGCCCGTCTCTCCCTTCTGCTCCTGTTCGCGGCGCCGGTCGCGCTCACCGCGCAGGCAGGCGCCGCGCGCATCGATCGTGCCGATCACCGCGAGTTCGCGATCGACAACTTCCGCACCGAGTCCGGTGTCACGCTGCCCACGGCGCGCGTCGTGTATGGCACCTACGGCCATCTCAACGCCGCGCGCGACAACGTCGTGCTGCTGCCGTCGCACTACATGGCGACGCACCATGGCTACGAGTGGCTCATCGGACCGGGGCTCGCGCTCGACACCACGAAACTGTTCCTCGTGGCGACGGAACTGTTCGGCAACGGCTTCTCGTCGTCGCCCAGCAACACGCCGGAGCCGTTCCATGGGCCGCGCTTTCCGGTGATGACGATCCGCGACAACGTCGAGGCGGTGCACCGCTTGCTGGTGGAAGACCTCAAGGTCACGCACCTGCGCGCCGTCATCGGATTCTCGATGGGGGCGCAGCAGGCATTTCAGTGGGCGGTGAGCTACCCCGCGTTCGCCGACCGCATCGTCGCGACTTCTGGAACCGCCAGGACGTACGGCCACGGCATCGTGCGGCTCGAGGGACAGATCGCGGCGCTCACGGCCGACTCGGCGTTTCACGGCGGCGACTATACCACGCCGCCATCGCAGGGACTCGCCGCGTTCGGCATGGTGTGGGCGGCGTGGCTCTACTCGCAGGAGTGGTGGCGGCGCGAGTTGTGGCGCAGCGCGAGCGCGCCGGGCACGACGTTCGAGCAGTTCATGGGCAGCTTTCGCACGCGCTTCAGCGCCGACGCGAACAACTACATCCTGCAGGCGCGCACCTGGCAGCGGCACGACGTGGGCGGCACGCCGGGCTTCAATGGCGATACCGAGCGCGCCCTGCGCTCGATCACCGCACCGGTGCTGTACATGCCGTCGGAGACCGACCTGTACTTCCCGGTCGGCGACGCGCGATACGAGGCGCAATTCATCCGCAACGTCTCGTTGGTGCCGATCCCGTCGTTGTGGGGACATCCCGCCGGCGCCGGCGCGAGCCCGGCGGACAAGAAGTTCCTCAACGAGACGATCGCGCGGTTCCTCGCGGGGGAGCGACTCGCGCCGGCTCCATAATCGAACTCGAGCCCGGACTGATCAGGGGGGTCCGGAACGCGGCGCATCAACCTTCCCGGCGTGCTCGACGTTCAAGGAAGGAAGCTGGACGCGTGCCCGAACGAAACTTCACCGACGACGATGGAGGATTCCATGCGCAACCGTCTACCCCGCCGCTCCGCGCAACGACCCGCGCGGCTGCTCTCCCTCCTTGTACCGTTGTTCCTCGCACTCTTGAGTGCGGCGCCGCTCGTGGCACAGGGCGGCCGCGGCGGCCGCGGGGGATTGCCGCCGGACGACTCGAGGGTACGTGCGTCATACGAGAAACGCGAAGTGCGCGTCCCGATGCGCGACGGCGTGACGCTGTTCACATCGATCTACATCCCGCGCGACACGTCGCGAAGCTATCCGATCATGCTGTCGCGCACGCCGTACGGCGTCGCGCCCTACGGCGAGGCGTACAAGACGTCGCTCGGCCCGAGCCCGACGTTCGAGCGCGACAGGTTCATCTTCGTCTACCAGGACGTGCGCGGACGATACATGTCGGAAGGAAAGTTCGAGGACGTACGCCCGGTGAAGTGGCAGTACAGCGGCAAGACGGACGTCGACGACGCGACGGACACGTACGATGCGATCGATTGGCTGATAAAGAACCTGCCGCACAACAACGGACGCGTCGGCATGTGGGGCATCTCCTATCCGGGTGGGTACGCCGAGGTCGGCCTCGTCAATTCGCATCCGGCGCTGAAGGCCGTTTCGCCGCAGGCGCCGGTGTCGGACTGGGGGCACGGTGACGACTGGCACGACAACGGTGCGTTCCGTCTCCCGCACGCGTTCGGCTTCATTTCCGGATTCGACTGGCCGCACGCGGGGCCTATCACCACGTATCCGGCGCGGATGCAGATGCCGACGCAGGACGGCTACGCGTTCTATCTCGAAGCAGGCTCGGTCGGCAATCTCGACGCGAAGTACTTCAACGGCGCGCATCCGTACTGGAACGAACTGCTCAAGCACCCGAACTACGACCAGTTCTGGAAGGACCGCAACCTGCTGCTCCACATGAAGGACGTGAAGCCGGCGGTGATGACCACGGGCGGATGGTTCGACAACCAGAACCTCTTCGGCGCGCTGCAGCTGTTCAAGCACATCGAAGCGCAGAGCCCCGGCACGGTGAACTCGATGGTCTTCGGTCCCTGGGTGCACGGCGGCTGGGCCCGCGGCGAGGGCGAGAACCTCGGCGACGCGCACTTCGGGTCGGCCACGTCGCTCTTCTACCAGGACAGCATCGAGTATCCGTTCTTCGCGTATTACCTGAAGGGGCGCGGAACGGCGTCACCAACCCCGAAGGCATACGTGTTCCAGACCGGCTCGAACCGCTGGCAGAAACTCGACGCGTGGCCGCCGAAGAGCGCCGCGGCGAAGTCACTCTACCTGCGCGCGGACGGGAAGCTGTCGTTCGACCCGCCGGCGGCCGGTGGCGCGGCGTTCGACGAATACGTGAGCGACCCGGCCAAGCCCGTGCCGTACACGAAGGAAGTGAATAACGGGATGACGAGCACCTACGCGTCGGAGGATCAGCGTTTTGCCGCGACGCGGCCGGACGTGCTCCTGTACGACTCCGGAGCGCTGGACCACGACGTGTCGATTGCCGGGCCGATGACGGCCAGCCTCTGGGTCTCCACGAGCGGCACCGACTCCGACTGGATCGTGAAGCTGATCGACGTCTATCCCGCGGACACGCCCGACGCGGTGCCGATGACGTACGGTGAGCACCTGAGCGGGTTCGAGCAGCTGGTGCGCGCAAACGCGATGCGCGGCCGTTTCCGCGAGAGCTTCGAGATGCCCAAGCCGATGGTGGCCGGCCAGCCGACGAAGGTCGAGTTCACCATGAACGACATCAACCACACGTTCAAGGCCGGGCACCGGATCATGATCCAGGTGCAGAGCACGTGGTTTCCGATCATGGACCGGAACACGCAGAACTACGTGCCGAACATCGAGCTGGCGAAGGATTCGGACTTCAGGAAGGCGACGGAGCGGGTGTATCACACGGCGCAGATGCCGTCGGCCATCAAGGTGATGGTGGTGCCGTAACCGTTTCGCGAAGTGCGGAGACGAAAGCGGCCTCGCATCGGAACTCCGTGCGAGGCCGCCTTCGTTCGCTTACTGCTCCGAGGGCGGCAGCTTGTCGGAGTGCGCGCTCTTGCCACGCGAGTAGCGGGCCTCGAGAGCCTGTCTCTCGGATGCCTGTCGCGAGTCCCTCTGGTTGCTCGATTCGTCGGATCGCGGGCTGGCGATTTCCTGGTTATGCCGCGCGATCATTTCGTCGTGCGCGCGACCGTAGTCCCGGTCGAGCGGCCCGGAGTCCCACCGCACGGAGATTTCAGCGCCGCTTTGCGACTGCCTGCCATATGGGGCGCACGCGGCGAGCGACGCGAGTGTCGTGAGGGTGATCAGGGTCTTCAGGTGGCGGTGAACACGCATGGAGGCCTCCCGGCCGAGAGTGTGGAGTCACGCGCGTCTCGGTGAGTCCGTATTGAGCGTGCGCCATCACTATGCTCGAGGCTATCGGGTTCGACCATGTCGGACAATCGCTCGTTGTGCCTAGTCTCATCGGCACACCATCCGCCGCCCCCGCCGCGCAGGCGAGGGCGACTACCAGTAGCATGGTCAGCGCACCGTGACTTGAAGAGAGTCGAGCAGCGAGTCCCGCGTCGCCACGATCCACGTCGATCCCGATTTGCGCGCGATCACCGTGGCCGCGCGAATGCCGACGGGCGAGACACTCGCGACCGTCGTGTCGCGCGTGACGAACGTCGCGACGGGCGTTCCGGTGGCGGGGTTCGCGGTGCCGCTGGTCAACGCGTAGATCTTCTGGTTGAGAGCGTCGAGGCCGTCGACCCACACGGACCACGCTCCGCCCGCCGACAGGGTATCACACGCGTGCGTGTCGGGACAGCGGAGCTGAATGTGCGTAACTCGCTGCGTGAACACCACGTTCTTGTAGCCTTGGTGGCGCCAGATGTTTGTTTGAATGATGTTGGTGGTGGTGGAGTTCCCCGCGAACGCGGTGTCGATAGCGCCGATGACCGCCTGTACCGCACCTGTGTAGGTCTCCGGCCAGAGCGGCGGAGTCGCGTTGGCGATCGTAAATGTGCGACCGGACGTCAGGTTGCTGCCGGATCCCCAATGGATGGCAGAGTCCGGAAAAGACGGGAGGGTTTGGGCACTGTAGGTTGCGTGCTCATAGGAGCTGAAGAGCGTATCGGGACCCGAGACGGTGATCGTGACGGGGAACGCCGGATCGTACGGATTCGTGTGCTGGTACGGGTCGCCGCAGCCGAAGAACGCCACGAGGAGCGTGGCGCCGAGCACGCCTGCGATGCGTCGGCTCACTATCGCACGACGAGTTGCAACGAATCGAGGAGCACGTCCCTCGTCGCTACGATCCACGTCGTTCCGGTCTTCCTCGCGGTCACCGTAGCTGCGCGAATGCCGACGGGCGAGATACTCGCGACCGTCGTGTCGCGAGAGACGAAGGTCGCGACGGGCGTTCCGGTAAGCGGATTCGTCGTCGCAGCCGTGAGGGCCACGATCTCATGGTTCAGCGCGTCGAAACCGTCGACCCACACCGACCACGCACCGCCGACCGGGAGCGCATCGCACGCGTTCGTATCGGGGCAGCGGAGCAGAATGCGCACCACCCGCTGGGTCAGGACCACCATTTTGGATCCGACATGGCGGTACCAGTGGGTTCTGATGGTGACGATGCAGGCGCATGCGTTGTTCCACTGTGAATACGTGGTATCGATGGCGCCGATCCCGGCGAACACCGTGACGGTCTTCGTCGCCGGCCAGAGCGGCGGTGGAATTGTCGGGCCTGCCTCGAACGATGCAGCACCTGCGGGCATGAACGACAAGCTGTCCGACGAGTCGAACTTCACGGCCGTGTCCGGAAAAGCGGGCACGATCACGGCGCCGAAGTATGCTATTTCCGCGTAGCTGAAAAGTGAATCCGGGCCCGTGACCGTGACCGAAACGGCGTGCGCCGGATCGTACGGATTCAGGTGCAGGTACGGGTCGCCGCACGCGAAGAACGCCACGAGGAGCGTGGCGCCGAGCAGGCCGGCCAGTCTTCGGGCCACTAGCGCACGACGAGTTGCAACGAATCGAGGAGCACGTCCCGCGTGGCCACGATCCACGTCGTTCCGGTCTTCCTCGCGGTCACGGTGGCTGCGCGAATACCGACGGGCGAGACGCTCGCGACTGTCGTGTCGCGCGAGACGAACGTCGCTATGGGCGTTCCGGTGGCGGGGTTCGCAGTGCCGCTGGTCAACGCGTAGATCTTCTGGTTGAGCGCGTCGAAGCCGTCGACCCACACCGACCACGCATCGCCGGCCGAGAGCGGATCGCACGCGTGCGTATCGGGGCAGCGGAGCAGAATGCGCACCATCCGCTGCGTGATGACCACCGTCTTGGATCCAATGTGCCGCCAGGCCGTATCCATGGGCGCCCGACCGCCTGGCAGTCCGGCGTCCGATCGGAGGGTGTCGAAGGCGCCGATCCCGGCGGTCACCGTGACCGTCCTCGTCGCGGGCCAGAGCGGTGGTCCTACCCGAGGCCCCGCCTCGAACGTGCCGGAACCCACCAGCTGGAACTGGCCATTGTCGGAAGACGAAAACTGCACGGCGGTATCCGGGAAAGCGGGCACGATCTGGGCGGTGAAATGCGCCTGTTCCGTGTAGCTGAACACCGAATCCGGGCCCAGCACGGTGATCGTGACGGGCACTGTCGGATCGTATGGATTGGTGTGCAGGTATGGGTCGCCGCACGCGAACGACGCCACGAGAATCACGGTTGCAAGCACCGAGACGAACCGCCGTTCCGAGAGGGACGGCCGTCGAGCGCGCGCATTCAGGTTGGTCGGCGTCACCGGAACTCGAATCTCAATCCGCCGGCGAGTCCCGGCCCACTTCCGCCCGGTCCGGTCGGCGCCGTGATGATGGGCCGGAACCAGAACTCGTGCACCGCCGCCAACCGGGACGCGTGAACTCTCTCCTGCCATTCGGCCTCGATGGCCGCCGCGAGCCAGAGCGCCACGGTCGCGGTCGCGACGGTGCTCGCGTTGTTGCGCTGGCTGACCGCCGTCGTGAAGAAGCGCGGCGCGATGCCCGAGCGCTCCGCCTGATAGCGGGCGTACCAGCTGTTCGCCGACTGCAGGAAGCTGTACGAGGTGAACGCGAGCGTCGCCGTGAGGGCGCCGGTCGAGAGCCCGATGAGGTGCGACCACGTCTTGTACTGGCCGTAGCCCGGGATCAGGATGCCGCGCAGGAATGTCGCGCCGGGACGGTACGCGAAGCACCGCACGCCGCCTCGCGTGTGGTCCAGCAGCGCGCCCGCCGCGCGCATGCCCGTGTATGCCTGGTTCCCCACGGCCGCGCCGCCGGGATTCTCGCCGCCGCTGAGCGCGCACGGATCCAGCGCGGTCAGTTCGTTCGCGACGAGCGCCGCGGAGGGCAGATCGTCGTCCGCCTGGAACGTGCTCGCCATCGACATGAGCGCGATGCGCCGGTCGTTCACGGAAATCTTGTCGTCGGTCAGCCGTTCCAGGAATATCCCCGTGGCCTCCGCGTCGCGGCCTTCGCCCTGTCGGCGAAGCGCCGTCCTGAGCCCGGTGTCGGACGGCGCCGGCACCCGGACGATCACTCGACGCGCCGAGGCGGGCGCCGCGCTCGTCGCCTTGTCGCGCGTGGCCAGCCGCTCCGCACGCCAGTGCAGGTACTCCCACCACACGGTGTGCAGGATGTTGCTCGGCAGCGGGATGTGATCCGGCTCGCCGCCGGCCTTCGTCCAGATCATCAACTCGACCTGCGGCATGTCGCCCGTGGCCATAGGCGCGATCGCGTCGTACGGGATGTACAGGCGGAGCTGGCTGGTGTTCTGCTGCGGCACGCCGCCGCGGCTCATGACCATCACCGGTGCGGTCGCGAGCATCGTCGCCTTCACGATGCGCAGGCGCGAGATGAGCACCGCGCTCACCGGGTCGCGGGTGGGATCGTACGCGAACTCCGTCACGAAGCGCATGCCGCGCCGGATCATCGCAGGGCGGCCCAGGTTCTTGAAGCCGCACTCGGTGAAGTTGCGCAACACCGGCATGATCGAGATCACGAGCACCGGCCGGTCGTCCACGATCGAATCGAACGGGGCCCACGGACGCGCCACGGCGAAGCGCGCGCTGTCCGCCGCCGAGATGTTCAGCGGCCTGCGGCAGTTCGCGAGCGTGGTGTCGATGATGCGGCTCGAGTCCATCGCGTCCATCGCCCGCGGCGTGCCCATGAGAAAGTCCCAGTCGCCGGCCCGCATCGTCCACGCCGCGGGCGTCTTGTCATGGCGCGGAATCGGGATGCGCCGCCATTTGCCGAAGCCCGAATCGGCGGGATCGGGTGGCGTGCGCAGGAACGGCACGCTCGACGGCACGGGTGGAAAAACGGAGGTGTCGGCCACCTGCGCAGGCAGCGCGACAGAAGACGACGCGAGCACCAGCGTCCCCGCCAGCGCGTGGAGGAATTGCATGCGGCGGGTCATGGGAGTCTCGCGCCCACATGCGAGGGAAGCACCGCCTCGATCACGTCGATGGTCGTCGCCCGCGTGAGCTGCACTGCCGTGGAACTCTCGTCGCCGTCGGGTCCGCGGACACGCACTTCCAGCGTCGACGTCGCGTCGCCGGGCCTCGCACAGATCATGAAGCGTCCTTCGGCGTTCGAGCGCCGCAGCACGCCCTCGACTCGCTCGCCGGGGCCAAGGAGCGGATTGGAGACATCGTAGACCGCGAGCTGTGCATCGGCCACGGGCGCGCCATCGCGGCTGACGGTCCCGACGATCGCGTGCCGGTCGGTGCCGCAGCGCTGGCGGACGATCTCCCCCGGCGTCTTGAGCGAGACTCCCGCGCTCGTCACCACGCCGGTCGCCACGCGCACGACGACGATGGCCGGCGGCTCGAGCAACAGGGCGTTGGTCCGGGTGTTCACGGCGACCTGATACTCGCCCTCAGTGAGACGGTCGAACGTCGCGGTGCCCGTTTCGTCGCTCATGCGCTGGCGGCGCGAGCCGATCAGCATCACTTCTGCTCCGTGGACGGGCACACGAACGCCGTCCTCGCGCTGGCCGTCGGTGACGTGAACGAAAATGGCCCCCGTGGGTGCCGTCCACAGCGCCGTGCTGTCCGCGCTCGCCGGTTCCCGATACGCGGAGAGGACGTTGCCGCGCTGCTCGTTCAGGCCGCCCGCGCTCCACCTGAACGACCGGCGATCCGTTCCTTCCACCTGCTCGCTGAAGAGGCGGAGCTGGTCCTCGACGCGCATCGCGCGGCCCGCGACGAGAGCGGGAATGGGCGCGCGTATCGTCCACGAAGCGATGAACCAGTCCTGCGCGCTGAGCTTCGCGAAGTTCACCGTGGACACTCCCGTCGAGTCGTCGAGCGCAAACGGCAGGCCGGTGTAGCGAAAGGTCAGCCGCCTCAGTTCGTGCGACACGGTGTCGACCCAGAACGTCCCGGCAATGTCTGTGTGGTTCTGCAGCGTGCTCGCGGGCGCGAACGACAGGCCGACCATCGGGCCATCATGGAGGAGGCCCGGTTGGAAACAGTGCGTGTTCTCGAACGTCCGCGAGAGGAGCACGTCGAGGTCGGGCGACGCGAACGTCAGCCGGTCGTCGGCGAACCTCACGTAGCCCCGACGCGAGAGGATGTCGGGCGAGAGGCTGGTCCACGGCTGCTGCGCGGTCAGCGTCCGCTCGAGCACGACGATGTCGCGCATCGCCATCCGCGGGGTGTCGTAGATCCGCTTTACCTGGACGAGCGTGAATCGGCTTCGCTGCTCCGAGTACGTGATCGACGTTGCTATCAGCGCCGTGCGAACGTCCTCCCAGAGATTCCACGCGGTCTCGGCCGTGGCGCTCTGCCTGTGGCACGCGGACATGGCCGTGGACAACACCATGGGGAGCGTCACGGCCGGGAGCTCGTCGAGCGCGATCACGCCCGTCGTGTCGCGGCGAAGCCAGAACGGGGCGCTCTCGAACGGCCGCACGCCGATGCGCTGAACTCGCAGGCTCACGAGCCCGGCATCCATGGTGCGGAGCACGAAGCGGCCGTGCTCATCCGACCGCGCCTTCGCCTGAATCGTTCGCGACGTGTCGATTAGGGTGACGATCGCTGCCGCGACCGGCGCACCCCGCGCGGCCGTGCGCAGCGTGCCGTGGAAGTACCGCGCCGCGGCCGGCACCCTTCGTACGAGGATCAGATTCTCGTTCTTCGCGACCGCGATGTCGACGCCCGCGCCGGCGAGGACTTCGAGCAGTGCCGCGGCGACCGTCATGGAGTCCGGTCGGGTGCGCACCACACCGGCGGCGGCCAGCAGGTCCTCCGCGTATATGAAGTGGACGTTCGCGGCGAGGCCGATCGCCTGCAGCGCGGCGGCGCGACTCATCTCGCCACCGTTGAGCGCGATCCTGCGGCTCAGCAAGGGAAGCTCGGAAGGCTCAATGGCCACGGGATCACGCGAGGCTTCGGCCGACACGCGCACGAAGCGAGGGCCCTGTTCCGCCATGCCCGTCGTCAGCGTTTGCGCCGCCGCGAGCATCGGACGCACGGCAAGGATCACCGCCGCAACGATGAGCCTCCACGCGCGCGTCGCGCTCACCGGGTCCTCAACGTAATCACTCGTCCGTCGCGCGCTACGACCGCATCCGTCGCTACGGCAAGCGCATCGATCATCTCCGCCGGCGCCTGCGGCGAGAAATCGGCGGTCACGCGGCGGCCCTTGAGGCGCGCGTCCTCGACGCGCACATCGAGATCGTACCAGCGTCCGATCGTGCGCAGCACCTCTTCCAGCGGACGGTCTGTGAACGAGAGTCGGCCGTTCGCCCAGGCCAGATATCCCGCCACGCTCGCGGGACGCTCGCTCGAGACTCTGCCTAATCTATCGACGCGTCCGACGCCCCCTCGCTCGAGGACGATCGCCGGACCGGCGCGCGCGGCGACAGACGGGGAGTGGGAACGCGCCGCCGTCATCGACACCGATCCTTCGGCGACGGCGACCGTCACGTTCGTGTCGCTCGCGTAGGCGCTCAGATCGAACCGGGTTCCGATGTCCTCGATCAGCACGCCGCGCGCGCGTACGCGCAACGGATGCGCAGCATCGTGATGCACCGTGAAGATCGCCTCGCCGTCGAGCGAGATCTCACGATCGCCCTCGGCGAAACGCGGGGCGACCGTCAAGCGGCTCTCCGGCGCAAGCGTCACCTCGCTGCCGTCGGGGAGCCGGATAGTCGAGTACTGTGCGCGGGAGGTGCTGTACTGACCCGGCCCTGCCCCGAGTGAGGAGGCGCCGGGCACATCGCCGCGCCGGATCAGCGCGACGGCCGCCCCCGTCACGACGAGCGCCGCGCCTGCGGCGTATGCCACGTTCCGCCATCGCGAACGTACCGCGCGCTCCATCTCGTGGCCGAACGAGCCAGTCTCGGGAGCCGTGCGGGATCTCACGCGCTCCCACGCCGCGTCCACGTCCCACGACTCGTGTGGAAATTCCGGGAGGTCGTCGATCGGGGTCATACTGCAACTACACTGTAGCGCCGAAAACCCCCTAGTTCAGCTCATAAGCCAGGGGGCGAGCGCGGCACGCAGGATCCCTATTGCTCTCGTCATGTGGATCTCGACGGTCTTGGGCGAGATGCCCATCACGTGTGCGGTGTCCGCGTAGCTCAGGTGCTGCAGCCGCACGAGCGTGAAAGCCTCCCGGCAGCGCGGTGTCATCAGGGCGACGGTGCGCGCGGCTACAGCGGAGAGTTCGGCCTCCGAGACCAGAGCATCGGCCGGTTCCGCCCGGCGCTCCGATCTCGCATCGAGCGCGTATCTCTTATGCGCGGAGAGCTCCAGGCGGCGATCCCGGATCACGTTCAGCGACCGGTTTCGCACGGCCGTGAACAGCCAGAGTCGCACGCCACACGGCATATCGAGCGTGAATCGCCGGTCCCAGATCCAGCAGAAGAGATCCTGCACGATCTCCTCGGCCGTCTCATGGCTGCGCACGTACGAATGCGCGAAGTCGCACAGCGGCGCGTAGTGGGCGCGGAATATGTGCTCGAACGCCTTCGGGTCACCCACTCGCAGCTGCTCAAGCGACTCAAGCTCGGCGCGGTCGCGTTCCGAGGTCGAAGCGGAGAGGACCCTCGCGCGCACCATGCGATCAAACTGGCGCCACTCCGGTGCCGCGTCAATGACTGGTCAGCGCGGGAGAAGTGGATCGATGTCCCGTTCTCCGAACTCGGCGCCGCCGCGAGACGAAGCGAACGAGGCGGCGCCGTTCCCTGAGCGTGGAGCCGACTCGATGCGCACACCGTGACGTCACCACTCCGATTCCGGGGAAGACGCCCTCTTGGGAAAAGTGGCGAAGTAGTGCTACAACTCATCTCATGAACCTCCCCGCCAATTCGCGGCGAGGGCGCGCGACCAGGTGAGCTAGATGTAGATGATCAGGACGTTGTTCACAGGATCGCGACGAGCTTCTGCCGGCGCGTGCCCATGAGAAAGTCCCAGTCGCCGGCCCGCATCGTCCACGCCGCGGGCGTCTTGTCATGGCGCGGAATCGGGATGCGCCGCCATTTGCCGAAGCCCGAATCGGCGGGATCGGGTGGCGTGCGCAGGAACGGCACGCTCGACGGCACGGGTGGAAAAACGGAGGTGTCGGCCACCTGCGCCTTGAGCGCACCAGCTGCGACGGCGAGCACGACGGGGATCATGCACCGACGCATGAAGGCTCCTGGCTGGTGGGGACGCCAGCGCGAAATCGAGTTACCGGACTCGTGCCGTCTGCTTTCTACAGCGTTCTACTTGTTGTTGATCAGCTTGAGCACCATGTCTCCGATCTTCTTCTCGAGCTCGCCTTTCGTGGAGCACGGCGTGAGGTCACGGTTCGAGCCATCCGTCGGGTTTCCCAGCGCCTGAATCCGAGTGAAGATCTGCGCACCGCCGCCCTGACCGGGCTGCACGTAACTCAGGAGATTCATGTGGATGTCCCACGTCTCGGCGTTCGGGGTTCCCATCTTGTCTCCGCAATCCAGCACGTTCTGCATCGGCATTCCCGCAATGCGGCGCCGAATCTTGATCTCGTCGTTCCCGACCGCGCGCTTGACGTCCACCGGCGCGACGGGAATCTCGAGCATTGTGTAGACGCGCGACAGGACCTGATACGCGGAGTCCGGCGACACGGAAACGGACGTGGCGATCGCCGTATACATGTTGGTCGTCCCGATGTTCATCGTGCTCATGCTCGAACTGCCCACCACGAGGCTCGTGGTGGATGGCGTCACGGTCGTCTCCGGACCTCCGGATGTCGAGCTGGCACAGGCTGTTCCGAGCACGAGAAGCAGCACGGACGGCCGAAGGTGACGCATGGCTAACACTCCGATGGAGGGGATTATTTCTGGTACGCCGCGCGCCTACGCAGGTTCCAAATAGTCACTCAAAGAAGGGTGAGAAGCAATGCAACCTATGGTAGCTTCCTGTGTATTCCAATTCGCCTCGGCACGCCGCGAAGCATCGGCCGACCAGCAGCCCGCCCCCGCCCACAGCCGGACTCCCAGAGGTTCGATCATGCGTGTTGCTCTTGCTCTTGCTGTTGTGGTTGTCTCGTCGATGCTCGCCGGCTGCTCGAAGTCCGCCACCACGACTGCCCCGGTCATCACGGCCGCCTTCACCGTCGCAGGCCCTTGGAGCGGATGCATCCGGGAGCCTGGAGCTTCGTGCTCGCCAGCCTCGATGACGCTGGCGGACTCATCCCTGACGGACTCTTCCGCAACCGTGACGGGCACCGGAAACTGGGGTGCGACCGTCACGATTCGCGGGAAGATCGTCAACTCCAACGTCAGTCTCGACGCCACCACCGTCGGCGTGCTGCAAGGGTGGAGCTTTTCAGGAGTCCTTTCCGGCAATTCCCTTGCCGGAAACCTGACCATACCGGGAAACGCCTCGAGTTTTCCGGCGACGTTCACGCGATTACCGTAAGGTGCTGACTTCGCGCGCCTACCGTTCCGCGGGCGGCATGGTCCGGGAGTGCGCGGTTTTTCCTCTCGTATAGCGAAGCTCGAGCGCCTTACTCTCCGTCTGGTGCCGCTGGTCCCGCTGATTCGACGATTCGCCCGAACGCGGGCTGGCGACTTCCCGAGCGTGACGTTCATCCATATCCTTGCGTTCGCGCTGATACGCGAGGTCCAGCGGCCCGGAGTCCCATCGCAGGTTGATGTCGACGGCCGGGGCCGGCTCAGGAGCCGGGGCGGCGACGACGGGCGCCGCGGCCGGGGGCGCGGCAGGGGGCGCGGCATCGGGCTGGGCGTTCGACGACGCACCAGGTGAACTGCACGCGGCGAGTGTCGCGAGAATTGTCAGGAACTGCATGGAGCGGTAGGCGCGCATGAGCCCTCCCGGGCCGATAATGTGGCGGCACGCGCGGCGCGGTGAGTCCGTGCCGGGCGTGAGCCATCACTGCCATCGAGGCTAGCACGCGCAACCACGGTCGGGCAATCGCTCGATGTGCGTACTCCCGTCGGCATTCCCCGATTTCACCTAGATTGATCCGCACGATGATGTCGAAATTCAGCGTGCTCGTTCGATCGGCCGAAATCCTGAAGCATTCGGCTTCGGCGATCGTGAAACGTCCAGGCCCCTTCGCGCTGCGCGTGCTCAAGGGCTTCAAGGCGAACCAGGGACTCCTGCTCGCCGGCGCCGTCGCGTACTACACGCTCCTCTCGCTGATCCCGCTGCTCATCCTGCTGCTGATCGTGCTGTCGCACGTCATCGACGAGGCGAGTCTGCTCTCGACGCTCAGCGAGTACCTCGAGTTCATCGCGCCCGGCGCCGGCGCCGCGATCGTCGATAATCTGCGCGTGGTGCTGGCCAACCGCGGTGTGGTCGGAGGCGTGGTGACGATCACCATGCTCCTCTCGAGCGCGCTCGCGTTCGCCGTGCTCGAGAACTCGATGTCGGTGATCTTCTACCATCGCGTCAAGGCGCAGCGCCGGCGATTCATCGTCTCGGCGGTGCTCCCCTACACGTTCATCCTGTCGCTTGGCATTGGCCTGCTGATCATGACGATCGTGTCGGGAAAGCTCGCGGTGCTGGCCGCGCACAACCTCCTGCTCTCCACCTATCTCCTGTATTTCATGGGCGTCCTGGGCGAGATCCTGGTGCTGACGGCGATCTATCACGTGATGCCCGTAGGCCGGCTGTCGTGGCGGCACGCGCTCATCGGCGGAGTGACGGCGGCGGTGCTCTGGGAGATCTCGCGACACGTGCTGCTGTGGTACTACGGCTCGATCTCGCACATGCACGAGGTCTACGGCTCGCTCACCACGGCGATCGTCGTGCTCCTGAGCGTCGAGGTCGCCGCGATCGTGCTGCTGCTGGGGGCGCAGGTGATCGCCGAGTACGAGCGGGTGCTGCTGGAGCCGGTGGAGACGCCGCCGAGACCGATGACGACGGCTCCGAAGACCGTCTAGCGCCAGCCCCCTTCGGTGGAGTGCCAGCCGCGATCTTCGTGCAAACGCGGCTGGAGAATGAGTGCGGCGCGCCCCGGCAACCGGCCATCACACGATCGGACTACGCCCAGCGCCACCACCAATTCGTCCCATCGCGCGATGGTTTTCCGCCGCGAGGACCGGCAGGTTCCTATCGACGCGATATTGCCCTAAGTCACGCGTCGGCGCCGCGGTGCGAGAACGCGGCGATCTGCAACCGCGTGTGGAGAGTGAGTTTCTCCATGACGTTCCGTACGTGACTCTTCACAGTGTGGGTGGCGATGTTCAGCCGCGACGCGATCTCCTTGTTGCTCAACCCTTCGCCGATGAGGCCGACCACCTCCCTCTCGCGTGTGGTCATTCTCACGGAGTCGATGGCCATCGCCCGGCTCTTTACGACGGCCTCCTTCGCGATTTGCGAGAAGAGCGACGAGGTCATTGCGGGCGGCAGCACGCGTTCACCGTCGGCGACCGATCGAATGGTGCCGACGAGATCCTCGAACGTCGCGTCCTTGAGTATGAAGCCGGACACGCCTGCGTTCACGAAATCGACGATGTCCTCGTGCACGGGGAGCAGGTCCATGATGATCACCTTGGACTCCGGATGCTCCCGCTTCACCATCTCGGCGACGCTCACGCTGTCGTCGTCCCAGAGCCCGACGTCCAGCAGAATCACCTGGGGATTGGCGTCTCTCAACAGGGCAGGGTCGCCGCCGGACGCGGTGGCCACGACCCTGAAATCCTCGGTCTGGTTTAGCAGGGCCGCGAGGCCTTCGCGGACCATGCGATTGTCTTCGATGAGCGCGACTGAGATCATGCTCGTCCAGATCCTCCGCTCGGTGGAGCCCGGGGGAAGCCCGGGACATGCCCACCGCGATATTTGGCGGCGTTTTGGAAGGTACCTCCTGAGTTAAGGAAGCACCAGTAATCGGCCTTCCGGCGTGAGGGCTTTCGGCGACACGTTCATGCCATATGAGCGATCCGCCCGCCCCTCCCGCACCACCGGAGGCGAAGCGGAAGAAGCGCGCCGAGCGGCGCCGGTACGTGCGCGAGTACCTGCGCTGGCTCCTTCCGCATCGCCAAGCGGTTGGCGGCTTCATGCTGCTCGCGCTGGCCGTCGCGGGATTGCAGATGATCGAGCCGCTGTTCCAGCGCAACATCGTGGACAAGGTGTTGCTGAACACGACGCTCGACTACACGGCGCGGATCACCAGGCTGAATCTGACGGGCGCGGTTTTCGTGGGCGTGATCGTCGCGTCGAACCTCGTCGGCGCGTGGAAGGACTACCGGCAGCGCCTGCTCAACACGCGCGTGATGCTGTCGCTTCGGCGCGAGCTGTTCGATCGCCTGCTCAACCTCCCGCTCCCGCAGCTCTGGGAAAGGAAGACGGGCGGAATTCTCTCGCGATCGTGCCGGGGATCATGTTCATCAGCTTCGTCCAGGCGAAGCGCATCAGGCCGATCTACCGCTCGCTGCGCAAGGAACTGTTCGCGCAGCGTCGTGAAATGGCGATCTGGACGTCGTGGGGACTGCTGATACGGTTGCGGATCTCGTCGCGCGATTCCACGACCCGACCAAGGGGCGCATCATGCTCAACGGCACCGACATCCGCGACTTGCCATTGCGCGCGCGATCCTGAAGGCGCCACAAATTCTCGTCCTTGATGAAGCCACCAGCAATCTCGACACGGAGAGCGAGCGGCTCATCCAGGCGTCGATGGCGGGGCTCCTCGCCGGCCGCACGACGGTCGTGATCGCGCACCGGCTCTCGACGGTGCGTCGCGCCGACCTCATTCTATTATATGGACGACGGACGCGTGATCGAACGCGGCGCTCACTCGGAACTGATGGCGACACGTGGCGTGTACCACGCCATGGTGATGCGCCGGATGGAGTCGCACACCGACGACGACGAGGCCGTGCTGCGGTGACGAACGACTCAGGCGAGGCGCCCGATTTCTGTCAGGGTTTCCCCCTCAACAATCAAGCTTAACCTGACAGAAACTGGGTACCTGCGCTGGCGAAATTGATCGTCAAATGCACACTGAAACCGAAGCGAGGCCTACCGGCGAAGCCGGCGCGGCCGGCGCGGCGCGGCGGAAGTTGCTCTCCGTCGCCGAACATACGATAGAGATCGTTTCGGACGCTGGCGAAGGCGCGCAGAAATGCGGCCAGATCTTCGGCGCCGTTTCGGCCAAGATGGGCAACGGCGTCTGGACGGTCGAGATCATCCCGGCCGAAATCCAGCCCCCTCCGCGCGTCCCTGAAGGTGCGAGCGGTTATCGCATCCGGATCGGCTCGCAACCCGTCACCAACTGGGGCGATGCGACGACGCTCGCGGTCGCGTTCAACGAGCAGGTCCTGCTCGCCAGGCATCGTCTCGACGCGCTGGCGCCCGACGCGGTGTTGCTCGTCGAGAACAAGTGGGCGACCGACGAGGACCCCGACATCCGCGCGGCGTGGGAGAGCGCGATGTCCGAACTGTCCGGACGCGAGTACCGGATCGTCCCGGTCCCGATGGAAGAGCAGTGCCTGACGCTCGTGGACAATCCGCGCAAGGGCAAGAACATGTTCGCGCTCGGGATGCTTGCCTGCATCTACGATCGCGACATGGACCGGGTCCGCGAGCAGATCGCCTACGCCTTCCGAAAGAAGAGTGAAGAGATCTACCGCTCGAACGTCGCCCTGCTGGAACTGGGATACGCGTGGGCCGGCGAGCACCTCGACTTCCGGATCGAGGTCGAACCGGCGCCGTCGAGCGGCGCGCTGGTGGTGATGAACGGCAACGAAGCGCTCGGTCTCGGCGCGATCGCCTCGGGGATGGAGTTGTGCGCGATGTACCCCATCACCCCGGCGACATCGGTGTCGCACTATCTGAGCGAGGTGTTCGAGCGCTTCGGCGGGATCGTCCATCAGGCCGAGGACGAGATCGCCGCAGTCGGCGTCGCCATCGGTGCGTCGTACGCCGGCAAAGTCGCCTTCACCATCACGTCGGGCCCGGGACTCGCGCTGAAGACGGAGTTCCTGGGACTGGCGGTGATGACCGAGATGCCGCTGGTGGTCGTCAACGTGCAGCGCGGCGGTCCGAGCACGGGCCTGCCGACGAAGGTCGAGCAGTCGGATCTGCTCGCCGCGCTGTTCGGCCAGACGGGCGATGCGCCTCATGTGATCATCGCGCCGGCCACGATCGAAGAGTGCTTCCATGTGATGGTGACGGCCCGGCGGATCGCAGAAGCGTTTCGCACCGTCGTGATCGTGCTTTCCGACGCCAACCTGGCAACGGGCGTGACGCCGTTCGCCCGACCCAAGCCCGAGGTGCGCTGGCAGGCCGAACCACTCGATCTCGCCCCGGTACCGGATGGGCAAAAGGCGTATCAGTGGGATCCGCGGACCGGCCTCTCTCCGCGCGTGATTCCGGGGCAGCCGGGCGGGATGTACACGGTCACGGGCCTCTCGCACGACGAGGGGAGCAAAGTGGCTTATAGCTCCGGCGTGCATCAGCACTCGTCGGCGATGCGCAGCCGGAAGCTCGCGGTGCTGCAGTCGCTCCTGTCGCCGCCGCCGGTCTACGGCGAGTCGAAGGGCGATCTCCTCGTCGTCGGATGGGGGAGCACCAAGGGCGCGATCGAGGAAGCGGTGGACCGCGCGCGCGCCGACGGGCTGCAGGTGTCGTCGACGCACCTGCGCTTCCTCTCGCCGCTCGAGCCGGGCCTCAAGAAGATCTTCAAGCGCTTCCGCAAGGTGATGACGGTCGAGATCAACTACAGCGATGAACCTGGCGAACCGTTCATCACCGACGAGAACCGGCGGCGCGGCCAGCTGAGCTTGCTGCTGCGCTCCGCCACGCTCGTGGATGTCGACTGCTGGACGCGCGTGCCGGGTGAGCCGCTGCGCCCCGGGTCGATCGTCGAGGCCATCCGCAGCCAATTGCACCACTTGCACCACTCGCCGCGCGGAGGCAACCAGTCATGACGGCGCACAGCGTGCACCTCCCCGTGCTCGAGTTGAACCTGGAGGATTACGAATACGAGATGAGCGATTACGAGGGGGCGCGGGCCCGCTGGTGTCCGGGCTGCGGCGACCACTCGATCCTCACCGCGGTCCAGCGCCTGCTCGCGGCCGAACAGCTCGCGCCGGAGAACACGGTGTTCGTCTCCGGCATCGGCTGCTCGAGCCGGTTTCCGCACTACCTGAAGACGTATGGGTTCCACGGCATTCACGGTCGCGCGCTTCCCATCGCGACTGGAATCCGGCTGCACCGGCCGGACCTCACGGTATTCGTGGTGATGGGTGACGGCGATTGCACGTCGATCGGCGCCGGCCATTGGGTGCACGCCCTGCGGTACAACCTCGACCTCGTGGTCATGCTGCTGGACAATGGCATCTACGGGCTGACGAAGCAGCAGACGTCACCGACCACGCCGCAGGGCTTTCGCAGCAACACCCAGCCGCGCGGCAGCTGGCTTCCCGCACTGAACCCGCTGCAGGTCGCGCTTGGCGTCACGAACACATCGTTCGTCGCCCAGACCGCCGAGTGGGTTCCGGCGCACCTGTACGCGACGCTCCGCGCCGCGCGGCAGCACCGGGGGCTCAGCTTCGTGCGGATCCTGCAGCGCTGTCCCGTCTACTCGAGCGCGGTCTACCTCGAGGCGGTGCAGAAGCCTTCGAACATCAACATGCTCGTGCACGACGACGGCGTGGTGGTGCACGAGCTCGACAAGATCTACACGAACCAGGTTGCGCACGACCCGCACGATCTCGACGCGGCGCGGCGGATCGCCGGCGCCACGGATCGCGTGAACCTCGGCGTGCTGTTCCGTGACGGCTCGAAGCCGCGTTACGAAGAGACGCGGCGCGTGCCGCCGCGCACGCAGGCCGAACGGGTGGCACTCATCGACGCGGAGCTCGACCGATATGCCATCTGATCCCCGCACCGCGCTGGCGATTGCGGCGCTCGCCCAGCCGATCGCCGAGTTCCGCGCACTCGTGCAGGGCGCCCTCACGCAGGCGGACGCCTTCCTCGCCGCGCAGGGTGCGACGCTCGACGATCAAGCCGAGCGGGCGCGCGCGGAACTCGGCGCATTCGCCGACATGCGCATCGATGCGGCGGCGTTCGCGTCGCTGTTCCCGAAGGCTCGACGCGTCGACGCCGACGCGCTCGACGCGTTGCGCCGCGCGGCCGCGGTGCTGCGCCTCGTGGGTGCCCGTGGCGACGGTCTCTTCAGGATAGCGGTGCCGTCCGGCGCGCGACTCGGCATCGCCGTGAACGCGGCGCTGGGCGGAGCGGGCCGGGCGTTCGGCGCGGTGATGCTGTCGGAAGTCGTGCGCGGCGGGCGGTATCACGCGGCGCAGCACGACCGGCTCCTCGACGAGGTCGAGTTTCTCGCCTGGAGCAAGGTGGAACGACGCTTCGCTCCGCCCCTCGTCATCGAGGTGGATGGGGCCGACTTCCACGCCGGCGCGCTCACCGACTTCGCCGACGGGCGGGAAAAGCTGGTGCTCGTGGTGCGCGGCCCCTGCGGGCCTGCGCCACTCGCACGATGCATCACTCCCGGGACGCTCGTGCTGCAAACCACCGACGGCTCCGGACTGGATCGCGTTGCGTCGTTCGACGGCCCGGCCATCGCGGCGATGCTGCCCGAGGGTGCGGCG
>PMYN01000150.1:35966-37129 GCA_003171215.1 Gemmatimonadota bacterium
ACGTCGGCCGTCGGCGCGTCCGACGCCGTCGACAAGGTCGCCTCGTGGCTGCTCGGGCAGTCCGGCTTGAGCGGCCAGGCATGAGCGGCTGCGGAGGGCCGGGGCGATGACGATGCATGCGATCCTGATCCTCGGAGGCGTGGGGCTGGTGTTCGGCGTGTTCATCGCGATCGCCAACAAGCGGCTCTGGGTGTGGGAAGATCCGCGCATCGACATCGTGGCGCAGATGCTGCCGAACGCGAACTGCGGCGCGTGCGGGCACCCGGGCTGCCGCGCGTTTGCCGAAGGCACCGTGGAAGGGCGCATCACTCCGTCGGAGTGCACGGTCGCGAACGATTCCGTGCACAGCGCGATCGCCGATTTTCTCGGTGTCGACGCGGGCTCGGCGGTGCGGCGCGTCGCCCGCGTGATGTGCGCGGGCGGTTCGGACGTCGCGTTCGCGCAGGCCGAATACCGCGGGCTCGGCACGTGCTCCGGGGCTGCCGCCGTCGCCGGTGGCGGCAAGGGATGCGCGTGGGGATGTCTGGGCCTCGCGGACTGCGAACGCTCGTGCACCTTCGACGCGATCCGCATGACCGTTACGGGCCTGCCGGTGGTGGACGTCGCGAAGTGCACCGCGTGCGGCGACTGCGTCGAGGCGTGCCCGAAGGGATTGTTCACGATCCTGCCCCTCGACGCGCACCTGCTCGTCCAGTGCCGGAACCTCATTGGCGGCGACGACGCCCTCGACGAGTGCCGCGTCGCGTGCACCGCCTGCGGCAAGTGCGTTCAGGACGCGGAGCCGGGGCTGATCAGTGTAGAGAGTGGAGTGGCCATGGTGGACTATGAGCGCATCGCGCTCGCCGAGCCCCGCGCGGTTGAGCGGTGCCCGACCGGAGCGATCGTGTGGCTTACCGGCGCGCAGTTCGCGCGCGTGCCGACGAATGTCGTGAGCGAGGCAGCATGAGACTGTGGACGAAGCAGAAACCCGCGCCGAGCGAGCCGCCGGCAGCGCAGTACCCCGGGACCAGGCAGGCGCTCGACGGCAGCGGCGCAGTGGTGGCGATGGAGACCGCGGCGGGCGAAGCGGCCGGCGCGTATCCGATCACGCCATCGACGCAGATGGGCGAAGGGTGGGCCGCGGCGGTGGCCGAGGGCCGCGAGAACGTCAACGGTCGCCGGCT
>PMYN01000150.1:37137-47699 GCA_003171215.1 Gemmatimonadota bacterium
GCGCGCGCGATGACCAAGCACGCGCTCAACGTGCACGCCGGCCACGACGACTATCACGCGGTCGACGACACCGGCTTCTTCCAGATCTTCGCCAAGGACGTGCAGGAGGCGGCCGACCTGAACCTCATCGCGCACCGAATCGCCGAGTTGTCGCTCAATCCGGGGATCTGCGCGCAGGACGGATTCCTCACGAGCCACGTCATCGAGAGCCTGCAGCTGCCGGAGCCGGCGCTCGTCAAGACGTATCTCGGCGATCCCGCCGACCGCATCGAATCGCCGACGCCTGCGCAGCGCCTCGTGTTCGGTGAGATGCGGCGCCGCATTCCGGAAATGTTCGACCTGGACTATCCGGCGATGCTCGGCGTGGTGCAGAACCAGGAGAGCTACGCCCAGGGCGTGGCCGCCCAGCGCCCCTTCTATTTCGACCACATCGCGCCGCTCGCCGACCGCGCGTTCGAGGAGTACGCGCAGCTCACCGGCCGCCGCTACGCGCGAGCGAGCGGCCATCGCGCCGACGACGCGGAGTGGCTGATCGTCGGCCAGGGCTCCGTCGTGCCGAACGCCATGGCGGTGGCCGACTACCTGCGCGACGTGCGCGGGTTGAAGGTCGGCGTGCTGAACCTCACGATGTTCCGCCCGTTTCCTGCCGACCTCGTCGCGGCGCTCCTCGCCGGCAAGCGCGGCGTGGTGGTGCTCGAACGAACCGACCAGCCACTCGCGGTGGACGCGCCGATCCTCCGCGAGATCCGCGCGGCAATGTCGCAGGCCGTCGAGAACGGACGCGGATTCGCGAGCCCCGTGCCGCACGCCGGGCTGCCGGCGATTCGCGCCGATCAGGTGCCCGAATTCTTCTCCGGTTGCTTCGGTCTCGGCAGCCGCGACCTCCAGCCTGGTGACCTCGTCGCGGCGGTGGAGAACATGCTGCCCGGCGGCGCAGGCCGGCGGCAGTTCTACCTCGGCGTCGAGTTCGTGAGAGAAGGCACGCGAATTCCAAAACTTCAGATCTGGCAGGAGAAACTCCTCGAGAGCTATCCGCATCTGAAGGAGCTGTCGCTCGCGCGAGCGAAGGCCCCCAACCTGCTGCCGAAGGGATCGACCGCGGTGCGCATCCATTCGGTGGGCGGCTGGGGCGCGATCACGATGGGCAAGAACCTCGCGATGACCGCGTTCGAGCTGTTCGGGCTCCAGATCAAGGCGAACCCGAAGTACGGCTCGGAGAAGAAGGGCCAGCCGACGACGTTCTACGCGGTGCTCGCGCACGATCCGATCCTGCTGAACTGCGAGTTGACGAACGTCGACGTCGTCCTGTCGCCCGACCCGAATGTGTTCCGTCACAGCGACCCGCTCGACGGACTCGCCGACGGCGGCGTGTTCGTCATCCAGAGCGAGCTTGCCCCGGACGCCTTCTGGCGCACGCTGCCATCCCGCGCGCGCTCGGCGATCCTCGAACGGCACATCAAGCTGTACGTCCTCGACGCCTTCGCGATTGCGCGAGAGGAAGCATCCGACGTCGAGATGCGCTACCGGATGCAGGGTGCGGCGTTCCTCGGTGCGTTCTTCCGCACGTCGCCGTTGATCACGACGGAGGGTTCGACCGAGGCGAAGGTATTCGAGGGCGTGCGCAAGCAATTCCAGAAGAAGTTCGGCCATCGTGGCGGGAACATCGTGGAAGACAACCTGCGCGTGATCCGCCGCGGGTACGATCAGGTGCAGGCGGTTGCGCCGGGCGCGATCGACGAACGCGAGGAGCCGGGCGTGGTGCCGCACATCCCGTCGCTGCTCGACGTGCCGGACGCCGAGCCCGGCATCGGCAATCCCGGGCGGTTCTGGGAGCAGGTGTGCTCGGTCTGCGCCCTCGGCCAGGACGGCATCGCCGATCCGTTCGCCGCCATCAGCGCGATGCCCGCGGCCACCGGTGCGGTGCGCGACATGAGCGGCGTTCGTCTCGAGGTGCCCGGATTCATCGCCGAGAAGTGCACGGGCTGCGGTCAGTGCTGGACGCAGTGTCCGGACTCGGCCATTCCGGGACTCGTGAACAGCATCGAGGAGGTGCTGTCCGCCGCGATCGAGGCCTCGACGAACGGCACGACGCTGGACCGGTTGCGGCCGATCACGAAATCGTGGGCGAAGGAAGTGCAGCGGCTGCTCGCGAAGGACGCGTCGCTCGCGCTGCCGGCGGTGTTTGCCGGCGCGTACGCGTCCGTCGCCGACAAGATGGGGTGGGAGCCCGATCGACGCGCGCAGACGGACAAGGAGTTCGCCGTCGTCCAGCAGCGCCTGTCGGAGTTCCCGCTGGCGAGGACGAAGCCGTTCTTCGACGCCGTCGAGGCGAAACAGAAGGGCGGCGGCGGCCTTCTCTCGATTACGGTGAATCCGGAGGCGTGCAAGGGCTGCAACCTCTGCGTGGCCGTGTGTCCCGACGGTGCGCTCGTGACGTTGCGGCAGGACGAGCGGGAGCTCGAGAAGCTTCGCCGCAACTGGGCGCTGTGGGAGCGCCTGCCGGACACGGCCGACCGGTTCGTCAACGTCTCGGATGTCGACGAGGGCATCGGCGTGTTGTCGTCGCTGCTGCTGAAGAAGGACATCTACCGCTCGATGGTCGGCGGCGACGGCGCGTGCATGGGGTGCGGCGAGAAGACCGCCGTGCATCTCATCGTGTCGTCGATCCACGCGTCCATGCAGCCGCGCGTCGCGAAGCACGTCACGACGCTCGACGGCCTCATCTCAGCGCTGGACGCACAGGCGCGCGAACTCCTCGCCTCGGGCGCGGATCTCGACGCAGCCGCGTCCGCCACCGGCGCCGTCGCCGTGCCCGTGGATGCCGCGAAACACGATCGCCTCCGGCAGCTCACCGACGCGCTCCATGCGCTGCGCGACCTGCGCTGGCGTTACGTCGATGGGCCAAGCGGCAACGGTCGTGCCTCGATGGGGATGGCGAACAGCACCGGCTGCTCGTCGGTCTGGGGCAGCACGTGGCCGTACAATCCGTATCCGTTCCCGTGGGTCAACCACCTGTTCCAGGACTCGCCGTCGATCGCGATCGGACTCTTCGAAGCGCAGATGCGGAAAATGGGCGACGACGTCGCCACCGTGCGCCGGGCGGAGCTGCTGAAGGAAGGCACCTACGACGCGGCGACCCACGAGCCGGCGCTGCGATCGCTGACATGGCAGCAGTTCACCGATGACGAGTTCGCCCTCTGCCCGCCGATCGTCTCGATGGGCGGCGATGGCGCGATGCTCGACATCGGATTCCAGAACCTCTCGCGGCTGCTCGCATCCGGCAAGCCGATCAAGGTCGTGGTGCTCGACACGCAGGTGTACTCGAATACCGGCGGACAGGCGTGCACCTCCGGCTTCACCGGTCAGGTCGCCGACATGACCGCGTACGGCAAGGTGCAGCACGGCAAGACCGAGACGCGCAAGGAGCTCGCGCTCCTCGCGATCGCGCACCGCGGCGTGTACGTGCACCAGTCGTCTCAGGCGTCTGCGTCGCACCTCGTCGCGGGCGTGCTCAAGGGACTGCACAAGCGCCGCCCCGCCCTGTTCAACATTTACACGCCGTGTCCGGTCGAGCACGGCCTGGCCGACGACTTTTCGCAGCAGGCCGCGCGCCTCGCGCTGGAAAGCCGCGCCTTTCCGTTCCTCACGTACGACCCCGACGCGGGTGTGACATTCGCCGACTGCCTGAGTCTCGAGGGGAATCCCTCTCCGGAGACGGCGTGGCCGACGTACACCATCAAGCACCTCGGCGATGATGGCTCGGAGCAGACGCTCGACATTCCGCTCACGATTGCAGACTGGGCCGCGACCGAAACCCGCTTCAAGCAGCACTTCACCGAAGTGCCGCCGGCGTCGTGGACCGACGACATGGTGCCGTTCCACGAGTTCCTCCTCCTGTCCGCGGACGAGCGCGAAGGGCGCACGCCGTATATCCTCGCGGCCGGCAAGGACCGTGCGTTGCGCCGCCTTGGTGTCGCCCGCGAGATGGTGCAGCTCGCGGAAGAACGGCAGCACTTCTGGTCGCAGCTCAAGCAGCTCGCCGGACTCGAGATCTCACCGACGGTGCGCGACGCCGTCGCCGTCACGCTCGAGGCCGAGTTCGAACAGCGACTGGCAGCGCTGCGGGGCGAGTACGAGGCGAAGATCAGCGAGTTGAAGGCGGACTATCCGCCGCAGATCGCTCGCCGGTTGGCCGAAGGATTGCTCCGCCACGGCGGCGGGCAGGCGTTCGCGGAGCTGCTCTCGTCGCTCCCGGCGGTGTCACCGGTGAGCGGGAACGGCAACGGTCACGCCGTGACGGCTGCGCCGCCGGCGCCGGCGGCCAAAGCGCCGGTGCAAGTCGCCGCGCCGGTTCCGGCGGCGGTGGCGCCGCCCGCGGCGGCATCGGGCGCCGCCGCCGCATCCACGGCGACCGCCGTCGATGCCGACGAACCAATGGTGCTCGAGGCGTACATCGACTCGGAGCGCTGCACGACCTGCAACGAGTGCACGAACCTGAGCAAGAAGATCTTCGCGTACAACGCCGACAAGCAGGCGTACGTGAAGGACGCGGCCGCCGGCACCTACCAGCAACTGGTGACCGCGGCCGAACGCTGCCCGGTGTCGATCATCCATCCGGGCACGCCGCTCAACCCGAAGGAGAAGGATCTGGAGAAATGGGTGAAGCGCGGCGCGAAGTTCAACTGAGCTGACGATGGCGATCTCGGTGGGGTTCCGGCACGGTGTCCATCCGCCCGAGGAGAAGGAGCTGACGAATCAGCTCCCGATCCGGCGGATGCCGTTCGCCGACGAGCTGGTGTTCCCACTGCGACAGCATGCCGGCAAGCCGGCGCTGCTGTGCGTGAAGGTCGGTGACCACGTCGAGCGTGGCGACACGCTGGGCGAAGCCGATGGATTCATGTCGGTGCCGATCCACGCGTCGGCGGCGGGGACGGTCGTCGACTTCGATTGGTGGCCGCATCCCGACGGCTCGATGGCCATGGCCGTTCGTCTCAAGGTCGACCGGTACGCGCCGCAGGTTGCGCGGCCGCGGCTCGTCCCGCGCTGGGAAGGGCTCACACCCGCCGAAGTCGTGCAGGCGGTGCAGCGCGGCGGAGTGGTGGGGCTCGGCGGCGCTGCGTTCCCGACGCACGTGAAGCTTGCGCCGCCGAAGGATTCCGCGGTCCACACGCTGATCATCAACGGCGCGGAGTGCGAGCCGTACCTGACCTCGGACCACCGGACGATGGTCGAGTATGCGCCGCGGGTGCTCTTCGGCATCCGCGTGATGATGCGCTCGCTCGGCGTCCTGAAGTGCGTGGTCGGGATCGAGCGCAACAAGCCCGACGCGATCGAGGCCATGCGCGCCGCCGTCCCGGCCGATCTGGCCGTGGAAATCCTGCCGCTCACCGTCAAGTATCCGCAGGGCGCGGAGAAGATGCTGATCAAGGCCGTGACCGGCGTCGAGGTGCCCTCGGGCAAGCTGCCGGTCACGGTCGGGGTCGTGGTCCAGAACGTCGGATCGGTGGCCGCGATCGCCGAGGTGTTCGAGACCGGCCTGCCGCTGATCGAGCGCATCGTGACCGTCTCGGGTCACGGGCTGCGCCGGCCGGCGAACCTCATCGTTCCGGTCGGCACGAAGCTGCGGGACCTCCTTGCCTTCTGCGACGGCCTCACCGCCGACGCGGCGGAGGTGATCATCGGCGGACCGATGATGGGCCAGGCCCAGGCAAATCTCGACGCGCCGGTCATCAAGGGAACGACGGGCGTCGTGGTCCTCGCGAAGAACGAGACGCGCGAGCAGCGGTCATGGCCGTGCATCCACTGCGGCCGCTGTCTCGAGGCGTGCCCGGTGTTCCTGAATCCGTCGATGCTCGGCGATCTCGCCACCGTGGGGAGATACGAAGAGATGTCGGCGAATCATCTCGCCGACTGCATGCTGTGCGGTTCCTGCGCGTACGTCTGCCCGTCGAACATCCCGCTCGCGCAGCTCTTCCAGGCGAGCAAGACGGCGCTCCGCCGGCAGCTCGCGACGGTCCAGTGAACGAGTCCTCCGCACCGCACCTCGTCGTCACCGCGTCGCCGCACTTGAGGCCCGGCGACTCGACGCCGCGAATCATGTGGAACGTCGTCGGGAGTCTCGTGCCGGTCATCGCGGCGGCCGCCTGGTTCTTCGGCGTGAGCGCGCTGCTCGTCGTTGCCGCCGCCACGCTTGGGGCCGTGCTGGCGGAACGCGCGTTCGGTCGTGGCGGGTCGCTCGCCGACGGTTCGGCGGCGATCACCGGACTCCTGCTCGGGCTCACACTCCCCGCCGGCCTGCCGCTCTGGATGGTGTTCCTCGGCGGCGCGTTCGGCATCGGCTTCGGCAAGGCGGTCTGGGGCGGACTCGGCCAGAACGTCTTCAATCCGGCTCTCGTCGGCCGCGCGTTCCTGCAGGCCGCGTTCCCGGTGGCGATCACCACGTGGCCGACGGTCGGGGGCGGATTCTTCACTCTCAAGGGCGACCTCTTCGCCCTTCCGTTCATGCATCCCGTCACGAGCGCCGTGACATCGGCCACGCCACTCGGCCTGCTGAAGTTCGAGGGCAAGGGAACCGAAATTGCGAGCCTGATCTTCGGCGGCAGGGGCGGCTCGGTGGGCGAAACGGCGGCGCTCGTCATTCTCGCCGCCGGCGCGTACCTCGCGCTGCGCGACTATCTCAACTGGCGCCTTCCGGTGAGCATCATCGCGACCGTCGCGCTGCTGAGCGGAGTGCTGCACGCGATCGATCCGCACAAGCCGGACGTGCCGTTCATGCTCTTCTCCGGCGGCCTCATGCTCGGCGCCGTGTACATGGCCACCGACATGGTGACGTCGCCGGTGACGAACCTCGGGCGATGGGTGTTCGGGATCGGCGTCGGCATCCTCGTCGTCGTGATCCGCGTGTGGGGCGGCCTGCCCGAGGGCGTGATGTACGCGATCCTGTTCATGAACGCGCTCGTGCCGTTCATCAACCGCGCGACGCAGCCGCGCGTGTTCGGCACGTCGCTGAGGACGACCACGTGACGGCGGCGCATCAGCACCAACACGGCGCGCCTCCATCCACGGAGCCGCACAAGATCACGCCGGCGTGGCGACTGCTCGCGACGCTCGCGATCGCCGGCGCCGCCGCGGGATGGCTCGTGGTGACGGTCTACAATCTCACCCTGCCCGCGATCCAGAAGCACGCCGGCGAGCAGGTCGACGGCGCGGTGCGCGAGGTGCTCAAGGCGCCCGCCCGCTGGGACACGCTCTATCTCATCGGCAACGCCGTGACGGCGACGCCGCCCGCGGGATCGGACAAGCGCGAGCTGACGAAGGCGTACGTCGGATTCGACGCGGCGGGCACGCGCATCGGCGTCGCCGTCGTCGCCGCCGAGCCGGGCTTCCAGGAGTTGCTCACGCTGATGATCGGATTCGATCCGTCGACCGGCGCGCTCACGGGCTACAAGGTGCTCGACCAGAAGGAAACGCCAGGACTCGGCGACAAGGTCGAGGTCGACAAGAGTTTCGGTGCACAGTTCGCCGGACGCATCGTGCCGATCAAGGGCGTGAAGCTCGTCGTCGCGGGGAATCCGAACCAGGTGCAGACGATTACCGGCGCGACGATCTCCTCGCGCGCCGTGATCCGCATCATCAACAACGCGGTCGCGAAGTGGCGGCCGCTGCTCGAAGCACACGATCGTGGAGGACAGCAGTGACCGCCGTTCCCGTCGCGGCACCCGTATCGGCTCCGCCGTCGAGCGCGCCCGCGCTGGTGCCGGGCGCTCCGCCGCCCGCGACGGTCTTCGCCGACGTCTGGCGCGGCATCGGCCGCGAGAATCCCGTCCTCGTCCAGTTCCTCGGGATGTGCCCGACGATGGCGGTGACGAACGTGCTCGCGAACGGCCTCGCGATGGGGATCGCGACGACCTTCGTGCTCGTGGGGTCGGGACTGTTCGTGTCGTTGTTCCGGAAGTACATCGCGCACGAAGTCCGGATCACGTCGTACATCCTGATCATCGCGACGTTCGTGACGCTCGCCGACATGCTCCTCGCGGCCACGTTCCCCGACATCAGCAAGGCGCTCGGCCCGTTCATTCCGCTCATCGTGGCGAATTGCCTGCTGCTTGGCCGCGCGGAGGCGTTTGCCGCCAAGGTGCCGGTGCACCGCGCGGTTGCCGATGGATTCGGGATGGGAATGGGATTCACCCTTTCGCTGTGTCTCCTCAGTACGATCCGCGAGGTGCTCGGCAAGGGCAGCATTCTCGGGCACGACCTGTTCGGACCGCGGTTCGAACCGTGGGTGTTCATGATGATGCCGCCCGGCGGTTTCCTGACGCTGGGCATCGCGCTGCTCGGCCTCGCGTGGGTCATGGAGCTTAAGAAACGCCGCGCACTGGTGACCGCATGAGCAACCTCGCATGGATCTTCGTCTCGACGCTGCTCGTGAACAACTTCACGCTCGTGATGTTCCTCGGGCTGTGCTCCTTCTTCGGCGTCACGGCGAAAGTCGAGACCGCCTGGCGCCTCGGCCTGGCGAACACCTTCGTGCTCATCCTCACCGCGCTGAGCGCGTGGGTGCTCAACACGTTCGTGCTCGCGCGGACGCCGTTCCTGCGGACGATCGCCTTCATCGTAGTGATCGCGTCGGTCGTCCAGATCCTGGAGATGGCGCTCAAGAAGTACATCCCGGTGCTCTTTCGGCAGCTCGGCATCTACCTGCCGCTGATCACCACGAACTGCGCGATTCTCGGCCTGGCGCTGTTCCAGACCAGCCGCAGCTACACGCTGGTCGAGGGACTCGTCTTCGCGCTCGGCGCGGGCTTCGGCCTCACGCTCGCGCTGTCGCTGATGGCGTCGATCCGCGAGCGCATCGAGCTGACCGACGTGCCGGCGGTGGCGCGCCGGATGGGACTCGTGCTCGTCATCGCGTCGTGCCTCTCGATGGCGTTCATGGGATTCGCCGGGATGGGGAGCGCCGAATGAGCCACACCGTGCTCGGAATCGTCCTTGCCGCAATCCTGTTCGTTATCTACGGCCTGCTGCCGCATCGCGGCTGCACCGGCCACTGTGCGGGCTGCACCGGCTCGTGCGGACGACGCGAAGATGGAGATGACCATGTCCAATGAACGATCGAAGCGCCGGCTTCCCGACCGGCGCGAATTCCTGACCATTGGCACGGGACTCTTCGTGGCGCTCTCCCTGCCCATCGCGCTGCGCCGCCGGATGACGCTGGTGAAGCGCACGTTTCCGGTCATGGGAACCATCGCCGAAGTGCAGATCGCCCATGCCGACGTTCGCCTGGCCGAGAGCGCGATCGACGCGGCCATCGCCGAGCTGCAATGGGTGGAGCGCACGATGACGCGGTATACGGCGACCTCCGACATCGGCCGCGCCAATCGCGGTGCGTGGCGCGAGGCCGTGACGGTCACGCCGGAAACAGCGCTCGTGGTCTCACGGGCGCTCGATTGGGCGTCGGCGAGTGACGGCCGGTTCGACCCGGCAGTCGGCGAGGTTTCGGAACTGTGGGACGTGCTGAATCGGATCGAGCCGCCGCAGCGGGAACGTGTGGCGAGCCTCGCCAGTCGCGGCTTCTGGCGGAAAGTCGACGTCTCGACGTTCCACGGCGCACCGGCGATTCGCTTCAATGATCCCGACATGCACCTCGACCTCGGAGCGATCGCCAAGGGATTCGGCATCGACCGGGCTACCGAGGCGTTGCGCGCACGCGGCATCGCTCATGCGATCGTCACCGTCGGCGGCGATCTCTACGCGCTCGGCGGATCGCCGGAGGGTGCGCCGTGGAAGGTCGGCATTCGCGACCCGCACGACCTGCGCGCCCTCGCAGCCACGCTCGACGTTGCCGACCGCGCCGTGGCGACCTCCGGCGACTACGAACGCTTCTTTCGCTGGCGCGGCGTGCGCTACCACCACCTGATGGATCCGGCGACGGCCGCGCCGCGGCGGACGCCGGTGCACAGCCTCACCGTGCTCGGCGACCGGGCGATCGATGCGGACGGCGCATCCACGTCTGGTTTCGGCCTGTCGCGCGACGCCGCCACGCGGCTTGCACGCCGTCTGATTCCCGGAGCTGAAGCAATTCCGCTGACCTGAGGAGGGCGAGATGAAGAGCCACCGCCTGTTCTGCAACGCCTGCGACCGGGAAGTGAGCGTGATGATCACCGACGCTCCGCTTCTCGACGGACAGGCGACGCTGCACGACGAGGAGGTCATCTGCCTCGAGATCGGCAGCAAGTGCACGGGAAATCTGTGCCCGCTTGGCGCGCTGGAACCCAATGCGATGGTGGCCCGGCTCGTGAGGAACGGCCTGCCGCTCGACGGCCTCCGCACGTTGCGGTCGACCTGTCCGGCGTGCAGACGCGAGACGGAGATGGTCCTGTACGGCGGGGGCCGCGCCGCGTGCACGGAGTGCGGCAGCCCTGCGCGATGGACCGTGGATCACGCGGAGCCGTTGAGCTGACTGGGGACGGGCGATGGGTGAGGAGTGTGCGAAGAGGGACGAGCGACGGGTGAGGGGCGATCTGGCGAAAAGCGACGCGTGAGTGAGGAGAACGTCTCTTCGC
>PMYN01000029.1 GCA_003171215.1 Gemmatimonadota bacterium
CCACTCGGTTCTCCCCACTCCCCACTCACCCTCGCCTCTCCCCACTGGTCTCGCCCCTCCCCCCTGGTCTCGCCACTCCCCCCTGGTCTCGCCACTCTCATCTATCCCCAGCTGACACGCGGATTTGCACCGTTACAAGCCCCCGGACGGAAGCTTGCCACCCCCCTCCACCGGGCATAGTTTCCGATCCCAGATGCCCTACATCCAGTTCAATGACCAGCGGTTCCCGCTAACCGCCGCGGAGCTCACTGTCGGCGCCTACGAGGGTGCCGCGGTGCGCCTCCCGGGAGACGACGCGACCCTCCGCGCAGTCCTCCATGTCGGTGCCGACGGTACCGGCCTCGTGAAGCGCGGCAGCGCCGAGGCGGTGGTGTTCGTGAACGGCGTCCAGCTGGGCGCCGAGCCCAGTCCGCTCCTCCACGGCGACAAGCTGTCGCTCGGGGCCAACGAGCTCCGCTACGGTGACGACGTCAAGGGCGGCAGCACGCAGTTCCTCTCCAGCATGAACACCCCCGACCCGCTCAAGGCCAGGGGGAGTGCCCCCAAGAAGCCCACGACTGCCACGGGCGGCCGACTCGTGTCGTTGGTCGATGGTCGTGAGTACCCCGTCCCGGACAGCGGCGTGACCTTCGGGCGCGAGATCGGCAACGACATCGTCATCGCGTCCACCGAGGTCTCCCGCAAGCATGCGACGATCGCGCCCGGCGAGGGCGGCTACGTAGTCACCGACCTCAGCACCAACGGCATGACGGTCAACGGCGTGCGGGTCGACAAGACGCAACTGCTCGGACGCGCCGACGTGCTGAAGATCGGCCCGGAGGAATACCGTTTTTACGCGGACGTCGCGAAGGCGCCCGCGGCACCCCCGGTGGCTGAAGCACCCCCATCGGTGATCGAACCGGCTGTCCCCGCGGCGAGCGCGCCCCCGCCGGCGCCATCTGAGGCGCCAGCGCTCGTCGCGGACACCCCCTTTGGCCTCGGCACGCTCGATGGCATGCCTCAGATCGACATGACGGTCATCGATCTCGAGGATGCGATCGTCGCGGCCTCCAACGCACCACCGCCGGCACCGCCGGCCGCACTGCCAGCAACGCCGCCCGCGGCGCCCGCTCGCTCTGCTGCGCAGCCATCGGCGGCATCCGAGACGCCCAAGGTGCCCAGTGCGTCGCGCAATCCGCTGGCCACGCTCGAGGTCATCAACGAAGGACCGATGAAGGGGACGAAGTTCGAGATCCACACGCCACTCACGAACGTCGGTCGCGGGCCGCACAACGATGTATCGCTTCAGGACGAGAGCGTCTCTGATTCGCACGCGAAGATTCTTAAGCGCGAGGGATCGTGGTGGCTCGTCGACCAGGGATCGACCAACGGCAGCTATGTCGGCGGCCGCCGTGTGCAGGGCGAGCAGCAGCTTGTAGGCGCACCGGACGTGCGTTTCGGAAGCATCAAGATGATGTTCAAGTCGACGCCGGTCCCCGCCGAAGACGACGGGAAGGGCACTCGCGCGATTGCCGCGTTCAGCGTCGATGCGGCAAGGAAGGCCGCCGAGAAGAAGCGCGGGACGCAGGCCGCTCCGCAGCAGCCGGAGGCCGCGCAGCTCCCCGCCGAAAAGAAGAAAGGATGCATGGCCATGATCGCGTTCCTGCTCGCTGTCGGCGTCGCGGGAGCCTCCATGATCGCAATCCTGCTCACCATCCGGGGCTGATTCGTGGAGCTAAAGGTTGGCGCGCGTTCCGACGTCGGCATGATCCGCTCGGGCAACGAGGACAACTTCTTCGCCGAGGCGGATGATCGCCGCGGCGTGTTCGTCGTGGCCGACGGCATGGGCGGGCATGCGGCCGGCGAGGTCGCGAGCGAAATGGCCGTGCAGATCGTCTCCCGCCACCTGCTTTCGCTCACGAGCGTGCGCGACCGGGCCTCCGCCGAGAAGCTCGCGCAGGCGATGCGCGACGCGAACCGCGCAATTTACGATCGCATGCTCGCGGAAGTGGACAAGCAGGGAATGGGGACGACGGCGAGCGTGCTCGTGCTGTCGGACAACCAGTTCCTCATCGGCCAGATCGGCGACTCACGCATCTACCTCCTGCGCGATGGTGCGCTGACGCAGCTCACGAAGGACCATTCGTACGTGCAGGAGCAGGTCGACGCGGGGCTGCTGACGCCGGAGCAGGCGCGCTACCATCCCTACAGCAACGTGATCACGCGTTGCGTCGGGGCGAGCGAGTCGGTGGACGCCGACATCTACGAAGGTGAGATGAAGCCGGGCGACGTATTCCTCCTCGCCAGCGACGGGCTCACCGGCATGGTGGACGACCGCCGGCTTCAGGCGATGCTGCTCGCGCGCTCGGGACCGGGCCGGATCGTCGACGCGCTCATCGCCGAGGCCAACGGCCGCGGCGGGCTCGACAACATCACGGCGATCGTGATTCAGGTGGTTGGCGTCGATTTGCCCGCCGTCGGAGCGCATGGCTGAACAGCCGGTGAGTGAGACGGTTGAGTCGGTCGCGGCGCTGTACCTCGGCAACATCCTGTTCGCGCTCGAGCGGTGTGCGCTGGCGCTGGAGGCGGAGGGGAAGCCCGCGGATGCTGGCTTTTATCGGGGGATAGCGCGGAAGCTCGCCGAGGCCCGCGGGCGGGAGAAAGTGTAAAGCGAGTTGAAACGTTGTTGGTGTGTTGGTTGTTGGTTAACCAATTTGTTCACCAACGACTAACGCACCAGCAACGCTTCTACCCGTCGTTCGACTATCCCTCGAGCAGCAGCTGGAGTTCCCCCCACTCGATCCTCGCCCGCATTCGGCTGAACACCCGCAGGTACCGCGCCGACCGGTACAACTGCTCCGCCAGCACCGGCAGATCGATAGCGCCCGGAATCCCCTCCTGAGTCAGCCGGCGTACCGACCCGTCCCGCGAAAGCACGGGCAAGTCGAGCCCCAGCATCTGCGTCTTCGCCGGAAAATCGAGGAGGACGTCACCCGCCGCCAAGCCCAGCTTCTTCGCAATCACGAGCTCGGTCCTGCCGGTGCGTTCGCGATCGTCCGCGATCCACTCGAGCGATTCCATCGGAAGCGCCGCGGCGGGCGCTTCGAACGCACGCTTGAACAGGTGCCGCGCGAGCAGCGCGCGCAGGAGCGATCGGACCTCATCGCCGGAATTCGTCTCGAGGGCGGAGAGCAGCCCTTCATCGGTGTGCCGCCCGAGCGCCGCGCCGTCGAGCGCGCCGCTCTCGAGCGCCCGCTCGACCATCCGCTTGTACATCGCTGTCGCACTGCGCACCGCGTGATGCCAGTACACGTTGCGGTACATCTGGTACTTTGCGAACAGCATCGATTCGAGCGCCGAGAGCCCCTTCGTGAGCACTCCGACGCCGCGGCGGCCGGTGGTCGGATCGTCGAGCACCACCAGCGCGTGCATCAACCGGTCCTCGTCGATCTCGCCATACGGCACGCCGCACATGAGCGCGTCGCGCTTGAGATAGTCCATCTTGTCGAGGTCGAGCGACCCGGAGATGAGCCCCTGCAGCGGGCTCATGCTCGTGCCGCAAATGAGCGCGTAAATCCGCTCCGGCGCATCGGGGGCGATCTCGGCGCGCAGCACGGTGGCGACCTCGCCTTCCGTTAAAAGTGGCCGGGAGATCTCTTCATGATGAGGAACGCCGATCTCCTCGAGTGCGTGCGAGAACGGGTAGTGTCCGACGTCGTGCAGCAGCGCCGCCGCCGCCACGACCGCGCCCTCGTCGGCCGCGACACCCTCGAGGGCGCCCGCTTCCTGCAGGCGCGCGAGCGTCCGGCACACGAGATGGTACGCGCCGAGCGCGTGCTCGAACCTCGAGTGCGTCGCGCCCGGATACACCAGGTGCGCGAGCCCCAGCTGCCTCACGTAACGCAGTCGCTGAACGACGCCCGTGTCGAGCAGCCGTTCGGCGGTGGGATCAACCCGGATGTTGTTCCAGAGCGGATCCCGTATGAACGTCACCCCTGTGTTCCTGTGGGGCCCGCCGCGAGGATCTTGTCGGAAACCGCGGCGCCGAACTTTTTGATGTTCTCGCGGAACATTCCCGCGAGCTTCGCGGCCTGCGCATCGTACGCCGCCGGGTCCTTCCACGTCGACCGTGCATCCAGCACGGCAGCCGGGACGCCATCAACTGCCGTGGGCACCGAGAGGCCGAAGATCGGATCGGTCTTCACCGGCACGCTGTCGAGCGTGCCCGCGAGTGCCGCGCGCACCATCGCACGGGTGTGCGAGAGCTTCATCCGCGCGCCCACGCCGTACGCACCGCCGCTCCAGCCCGTGTTCACGAGCCATACCTTCGTGTCCTTGTGCTGCGCGAGCAGCTCGCCGAGCATCTCGGCGTACTTCGTGGGATGCCACACGAGGAACACCGCGCCGAAGCACGCGCTGAACGTGGCCTGCGGCTCCGTGACGCCGCGCTCGGTGCCCGCGACCTTCGCCGTGTACCCCGACAGGAAGTAGTACATCGCCTGCTCGCGCGAGAGACGCGCGATCGGCGGCAGCACGCCGAACGCGTCGGCGGTGAGGAACACCACGTTCTTCGGGTGTCCGCCGCGACCGCTCGGCACATGGTTCCGGATGTACGGCAGCGGATAGCACGCGCGCGTGTTCTCCGTGATCGCCTGGCTGTCGAACCGCACGCGCTTCGTGACCGGATCGAGCTCCACGTTCTCGAGCACCGTGCCGAACATCTGCGTGGTCGCGAAGATGTCGGGTTCCTGCTCCGGCGAGAGGTTGATCACCTTCGCGTAGCAGCCGCCCTCGAAGTTGAACACGCCGGCCGGACTCCAGCCATGCTCGTCGTCGCCAATGAGCCCGCGCTCCGGATCGGCGGAGAGCGTCGTCTTGCCCGTGCCGGAGAGCCCGAAGAAGAGCGCCGTGTCGCCCTGCGGTCCGATGTTCGCCGAACAGTGCATCGAGAGCACGCCCTGCTTGGGGAGCAGGTAGTTCATCACGGTGAACATCGACTTCTTGAGTTCGCCGGCGTAGCGCGTGCCGCCGATGAGGATGATGCGCTTCGCGAGGTGCAGCACGATGAACGTGGTCGAGCGGACGCCGTGCTTCGCCGGGTCGCCCTGGAACTCGGGTGCGTGCAGGATCGTGAAATTCGGCGCGAACGATGCGAGCTCCGCCAGTTCGGGGCGGATGAACATGTTGCGCACGAAATTCGCGTGCCACGCGTTGGGCGTCACGTAGCGGCACGAGAGGCGGTACGCGGGATCGGCTCCGCAAAAGAGATCCTGCACGAACAGCTCGTCACGCGCGTCCAGGTATCCGCGAACGTCGCCGAGCAGGATCTCGAACTGCGCCTCGCTCATCGGCTGGTTCACCGCGCCCCAATCGACGTCCTTCTCGGACGAAGACTCGCGAATCAGGTACTTGTCCTTGGGCGAGCGGCCCGTGTGCGGAGTGGTCACCGCGACGAACGGGCCCATGTCGGCGAGTTCGCCCTCGCCGCGGCGGATGGCGGCGGCGACGAGCTCGGGTGGATTGCGGTTCCAGCGGACGGCACCCTTGGGTACGAGTCCCTGGGTGCTGAGGCCGTGCGAGCTCTCGCGCGACGGCGATGCTGTGGATGGCATGATGGACTCTGTTTTCGGAAAGGTGAAAGCCGGTTGTGCTTGTGGATTCAGAGCGCGGCGGCGGTCTCGTATTCGCCGTTGGTCACGCGCGCGGCCTCGATGCCGGCACGCACGCGCCATTGCGCGTCGATGACGGCGACTGCCGCCATGTTCACGATCTCCTGCACGTCGGCGCCCTGCTCGAGCACATGAACGGGATGTGCCATGCCGACGAGGATCGGGCCGATCGCGGTGGCCCCGCCCAATTTCGTCAGCAACTTGTACGCAATGTTGCCGGCGCTCAGGTTCGGAAAGATCAACACGTTGGCCGCTTCCTTCAGCCGGCTGAACGGATACCGCGACGCGAGAATCTCCGGGCTGAACGCGGTGTCCGCCTGCATCTCGCCGTCGGCGATCAGCTGCGGCCGGCGCTCGCGCACGATCTTCACCGCATCCGCCATCTTTTGCGCCTGCGGATGCTTCACCGAGCCGAAATTCGAGAACGAGAGCATCGCCACCTTCGGCACCTGCCCGAAGTTGGCGACGAGGCCGCTCGCGGAGATCGCGATCTGCGCGAGCTGCTCGGCGGTCGGGTCGATGTTGACCGTCGTGTCGCCGCAGAAGATCACGTGCTTCTCGAACACGAGCATGTACAGTCCGCTCGCCAGCCCGACGACCGGATGCGGGCCGATCACTTCGAGCGCGGGACGGATCGTCTCCGGATAATGCTTGTTGAGTCCGCCGATGATGCCGTCGGCATCACCAACGGCGACCATCACCGAGCCGAAATAGATGCCCTTGAGGAGGAGCTGGTGCGCCTCGGCGAGCGACAGTCCCTTGCGCTGGCGGAGCTGGAAGAGGAATTGCGCGTACCGCTCGCGATGCTTCGACGTGCCGGGATCCTCGATGCGGATGCCGGTGAGCGAGATGCTGTTTTCTTCGGCGGTCTCGCGCACGCGCTTCGCGCGGCCAAGGAGGATCGGATGCCCGATCCCCTCGTCGACCATGATCTGCGCGGCGCGGATGATCTTGAGTTCCTCGCCCTCGGCGAACACGATGCGCTTGGGATCGTGGTGCGCGCGATTGATGATTCCCCGCATGATGCCGCGCGCACGGCCGAGCCGCGCTTCGAGCGCGTCGCGATACGTCTCGAGGTCGACGAACTCCTTCGCCACGCCGCTCGCCACGGCGGCCCACGCGACCGCCGGCGCCACCCAGAGCAGCACGCGCGGATCGAACGGGAAGGGAATCAGGTATTCGGCGCCGAACTTCACCGACTTGAGCCCGTAAAGCTGCGAGACGCTGTCGGGCACGTCTTCCTTGGCCAGCGCGGCGAGCGCGCGCGTGGCCGCCATCTTCATATCCTCGTTGATCTGCGTGGCACGCACGTCGAGTGCGCCGCGGAAGATGAACGGGAAACAGAGGACGTTGTTGATCTGGTTCGGGTAGTCGCTACGCCCCGTCGCGATGATCGCGTCGGTGCGCACACTGCGCACTTCGTCGGGCGTGATCTCGGGATCGGGATTGGCGAGCGCGAAGATGATGGGATGCGGCGCCATCTTCTTGACCATGTCCGCGGTCACCGCTCCCGCCGCGGACAGGCCGACGAAGACGTCGGCGCCGTCGAG
>PMYN01000147.1:0-185 GCA_003171215.1 Gemmatimonadota bacterium
GTCGAATCTCCCCACTCACTTCTGCAGTGCCACCGCCGCGTTGTCCGCCTTCACCTTCTGCGCCAACAACTCCAGCGTCCTCAACTCAAACGGCTTCTCGAGCACCGGCACACTAATGGATGCAAGAAAATCCACGACGTCCGGCGCTCCTGCATCTCCCGTGGCGAAGATGAACTTGTTCACCA
>PMYN01000147.1:210-406 GCA_003171215.1 Gemmatimonadota bacterium
CCGTCCGCACCGTCGACCGCCTCGTCGACGACCCATCCGAGCCGTTCGAAGTAGCGGCGCAGCGCGCGACGAATGGGCTCTTCGTCGTCGACGATCATCAGGCTGGCTTGGCGCGCGACCGTCGGCGGCACGACGACCTTGGGCGGCGACTGCCGCATCTCCCTCGCCTCGCGCGTCTCGTGCGTCTCGTCCGTCT
>PMYN01000147.1:443-2618 GCA_003171215.1 Gemmatimonadota bacterium
GTGAAGAACGGCTCGAAGATTCGCGCGAAGTTCTCCTCGTGGATTCCCGGGCCGGTGTCCTCGACGATCACTTCGTAGCTGTGGTGGGCGCGCCGTGCGCTGAGGCGAACCGCTCCGCCCGCGCCCGCCGACTGCGCGGCGTTCGTCACGAGGTTCGTGACGACCTGCTCGAAGCCCGCGCGATCGAGCAGCAGCGGCGTCTCCGGCTCGGAGACCATCGTGGCCAGCGAGACGCCCTGCGTCGCGAGCCCGGGCCGCACCGCGCGAACGAGCGTCTCGAGGATCGGGCCGGGCGTCTCGGGCTTTCGCGTGCGACGATCGCCCTTGCGCACGTACGTGAGCAGGTCGCGCACGATGGTGCGCGACCGCAGCGCCTGCGCCTGAATCACCTCCAGCGCCATCCGTTCGTCGCCGGTACGCGGGTCCGCCAGGAGATCTTCGGTGAAGTTGAGTATCGCCGCGAGCGGATTGTTCAGCTCGTGCGCGACGCCGGAGACGAGCTTGCCGAGCGATTCGATGCGCTCGGCGTCGGCGAGCCGGTTGCGAAGCGTCTCGCGCTCGCGCTCGGCGAGCGTCGACGTCGTCACGTTCGTCCACACGCCGGCGACGCCGGTGATGGCGCCCGCCGCGTCGCGCAACGGCGCGAGATATGCACGAAAGAACTCTTCGGGCCGCGCGTCGGTCGCGCGCGCGCTCCAGTGGAACGTGACGTCCTCGCCACGCACCGCGCGTATGTTCGCCTCCATGAAGCCCTCCGCCGTCTCGGGCGCGACGAACTCGATCCCGTGCGATCCCACGAGCGTTTTCCCTGCCGCCGTCTGCTCCTCCGCCCACCGGCCATAGATCGCGGTGAGCCGGCCCTCGGTGTCGATGGTGTAGAAGCCGAGGTCGAGCGCTCCCACGATGAGACGGAAGCGATGGTCGTTGTCGCGCAGGGTGTCGGTCTGTCGCTTCGCGTCGGTGATGTCCCGCGCGAGCACGAGCACGGCCGTCTTCTCGCCCCGCCGGCGGAACGAGGCGCTGCGCGTCTGGATCCAGCGAACTTCGCCGCTGCGCCGCACGAAACGGACGTCCATCTCCACGATCTCGCCGGAGAGCGTGCGCTCTCGCGCTTCCATGATCTTCGGCCAGTCCTCAGGCGGGAAGAACGACGTGTTCGGCAGCGTCTTGATCTCGTCCCACGTGTAGCCGCTCTGCGCGAGCGTGGCGGGATTCACCTCGAGGAAGCGGCCGCGGTAGTCGAACGTCATGACCATGTCGGGCGCCGACTGCACGAGCAGGAGATAGCGCTGCTCGGCGTCGCGAATGGTCTCGACGAGGCGCAGCTGCAGCATCATCAGCACGATGATCAGGCCGAGCGCCGCCGCGATCGACCCGACCGCCCAGGCGTAGTTTCCGTGCACCGAGGGCAGGCCGACCGGCGAGTGCACGAGCGGCGGCCCGGCGACGGCGAGCCACACGAGCAGGACGAACACGCAGACGATCAGCCCGGCGATGCCGATCGCCCATCGCCGCGGCAGCGTGGCCGCGGCGACGAGCGCACTGTGGATGAAGAACACGGCGCCGAGCCACTGCGCGGCGTCGAGGAAGTAGTAGACCGCGCCGAGGAAGACGACGTCCATCGCGACCGTCAACGCATAGCGCCGCAGCCGCGTGGCGAACTCGTGCGGCCGCGCCGCCCACGGCGCGACGATGAGGTTCAGGCCGATCCACAGGCCGAACACGGCGTACGTGCGCACGTCGACGTGCGCGCCGAGCACGTTGCCGAGCACGACGAGCGCGACGTAGACGAGCAGCGTGCCGGTATGGCGCGCGCTGGCCTCACTGATCCAGCGCGAAGTCGCCGGCTCCGTCGCGGCGAGAATCGTGTTCGGTTGCGAGTCGTCCGGCAAAGCGGTGACGGAGTGGGGTGAGGTATCAGCGTGGGGGGCGCGGCGCGGCGTCTCGCCGCGCTGCATCATTTTACCGTCCGCGCGCCGCCCGGTCTATAAGCCAACGACGGAATTCAATGTCGAGCCGCTCGAGATTGGCCGGCACCATCTGCGCCTTGTCGAACTGTTCGGCGACGCTCTTCGACTGAATCTGTGCGTCGACGAGTGCGCCGACGAACGCCGGGCCCTCCTTGACGACCAGATAGCGGCCGAACACGAGCGCCTGCGCGGCAAAGAGCGCGCC
>PMYN01000019.1 GCA_003171215.1 Gemmatimonadota bacterium
CTACGTCGAGCGCGACAGCGCGAACCACCGCATGCGCATTGCGGCGAACGGTCGCGAGTTCAATCCGGGGATCACGGTGCCGAACGGCGGGTGGAACGCGCCGCTTGGCGACCTTGCCGCTTACCTGGCGTTCCTCACCAATGCCTCGCACGGCGACGCGTTCACGCAGCGCACGTATGACACGATCATGCCGCACGCGACGCTCGAACGCATGTGGCGGCCGCGCTATCCGACCAATCCGCCTGATACGGTGGGAGAGTGGATGGCAACGTCGTTCTTCGTGTACCGCAAGGGCGATACGACAATCGTCGGGCACACGGGGAGCCAGGCCGGGTTCCGCGCGTTCGTGTACTGGAATCCTGTGACGAAGGACGCGGTGATCGCGGCGTTCAATACGTCGAACGAGGCAGATCCATCAGCGTCGACCAAAGGCTACGACGCGCTGCGACAGGTTGCCAGGACGCTTCTCCGCTGAAGGCGAGTGCGCCCAGGAAACCGAAGGTCGGGAACAGCGCCGGCCAGTGCGGCAGGGTCTCTGATGATTCGGCGGTGTGTCGTGAAGTTGCGATCCTAGTTGCCGCCGCGTCCCGGCCGCGGGAGCGCCGAGCCGGAATCGAGTCGAACGCGTGCGCGATGGTCGCCGCGCAACTCCCGACGGTTCGCCACATTGCGAGCATCGCCGGAATGCGCCATCTCTCCTTGGGCAACCAAAGGCATCGCATGACCGCTCGCCTCACCATTCTGGGTTTCTTCGCGGTCGTGGCATCATCCGCTGCCGCTCAAGACACCATTTCAATGACGGCTTCAGACTCGGCCGCCGTAATACGCGGTGCGGTCCGCGCCGCTTTGGCGATCCCGGCAGGCGCGCGCGCCGCCTGTTTCACCTACATCGCGGACAGTCTCGCGACCCGGGCAGGCCGGACCTTCATCGCCGAGGGGCGCGCAGTTGCTGGCCTCATGCGTAGTCCGGACGACTCCGCGGGGCGCCTTGGCGTCACCCTTCTCGCCCTGGCCGGCCGCGATACCGCTCGCGTAGTGCTTCGCCTCGACGGCGATGACGGTCCGCGGGCGCACGCGGCCTGGATCAACGAGATCGAGTATGATTTCACTCGGGGCGCGTCGTCCGGCAGCTGGCGCTTGGTCGGGCACAAGGCATTGTACTTTGCCGATTATGTCGTTGATGACTCCTTGCGTGCTCAGCCGCCATCATGTCTCAACGGACGGCGGCGACAATGGTCTCCCTCGCCCTACTCGTCCACATGATGACTGCAAATATCGAATGCCTACGCTGTCGTGCGAAGATGGAAGAAGGCCTTGTCACCGACCAGGGTTGACTCGCCGCGGAATGAGCTCCGAGCCGAACCGCGAGACGCTGCATGAAGCAGATCCCTTCGATCTCGATCGCTTCGTTCGCGCGCAGCAACACGACTACGCGCGCGCCCTCGCGGAACTCAGGAGCGGACGAAAGCATTCACACTGGATGTGGTATATCTTCCCGCAGTTTCGCGGGCTCGGGTTCAGCTCCATGTCCCAGCGGTACGCGATCGGCAGCGTCGACGAGGCGAAAGCGTTCCTCCGTCATCCAGTCCTCGGGCCGCGGCTGACCGAGTGCGCGAACGCCCTGCTCGCGATCGCCGATCGCTCGGCGACGGAAATCCTCGGCTCGCCTGATGACCTCAAGCTTCGTTCGTCCGCGACGCTGTTCGCGCACGTGGCGCCGTCAGGGTCGGAGTTCGAGCGCCTCTTGCAGAAGTACTGGCAGGGAGAGCCCGATCAAGCGACCCTTGAGTTGTTGGGCGATCCGGCCTGACGGCGGTTGGCGCAGACGGACGGGCTTCGGAAGCGGCGGCGGGCCAGCCGCCCCACCTTCATAAAGGACGCCGCAGTCCGCCCATCTTCAACTGGATCCCATCTGAGGGATTGCACATGAATCGCATTCTCATCGCCGCCGCGTTGGCTGTCTCGGCGTCGCTGGCGTCGGCACAGGCGGTCAACGTGACGCTTTCGGAATGGAAGGTCGGACTCGATCGCGATACTGTGCAGGCAGGTTCGGTCATCTTCAAGGTGAAGAACTCCGGCACGATGACCCACGCCTTCTATGTAAGAGGCGAGGGTGTCGCCAAGGGATCGAGGGAGATTCCAGCCGGCCAGGAAACGGCGCTGACCGTGACGTTGAAGCCCGGCACGTACGAACTCTACTGCCCGTTGTCCGATCTGACTCACAAGATGGCCGGCATGTCGCGAGCGCTGGTGGTGACGGCCGACGACAAACCGGCAGTGCCAAAGAAGCCGGCAGCTGAGTGAGTCACCCGGGCTTGCGATCTACTTCCCGATGGTGGATGCTGATAGCGCCGAGATGGTGATTCACTGGGGGCGGACCGTCGTGCCGCTAAAAGTCAGATCGATCCGATAGCAGCGGCGACGAGCAACGGGCGCGGGCGACGAGTGAGGGGCGGCTTTGCGAAAAGCGATGGGTGAGGAGTGAGGAGACTGTCTCCTCGCCCTTCACCCGTCGCTCTTCACCAGGCCGCCCCTCACTCGTCGCCCGTTGCTGTTGTGCGGGCATCAGCGAGAGTTACGGAACCGTCGTCGTCTTCCCCGCATCCAGGTGATTCCAGTTCAGAATCGCATTGAAGCCGAGGAAGTACGTCCCCTGCGTCTGCCACCTCCAATATGGCCGGATTGCAAACGAGACTACGTGCCCCTTCCCCACCGGAGAGTCGACCAGCTGCACGCGGTTTGAAAGTCCTTCCATCCCCGCGAGTGCGCCGGAGAGCAGCATCTGCGTCGTGTCCGTCGGGAATCGCATGACCACGCGTGGCTGAGTCGCCGGATCCGGCGCCGCACCCCCGCGGCCGCCGAAGCCACCACCGAACGCCGCGGCCGGATCAGCCGGCGCCGCGGCAGCACCACCTGCGCCGCCGCGTCCGCCGCGTCCGCCACCGCCACGGCCGCCACGGCCGCCTGCACCACCGCCCGCCGCGGCAGCTTCAGTCTCGGGCGTTGCACCGCCGATCGTGATGGATGAAATCGGCACCTGGTTTTCCAGTGCCATCGGCTGTGTGTTCTGCGCGTAGAGGTTCGGGCCGCCACGGCCGCCGCCGGCACCCGCGCCGCCGCGGCCGCCGCCGACGTTCAGCACCGGGGCCTGGCTGAAGTACACCGGCAGTTCCTTGTCCGTGATGCCGTACGCGAGCGGGCTCTTCATGTCCGTGATAACGCCGCGCACGATCGTGCCCCGCCCAAACAGCGCCGCCGGCGTCTCGACCGTGACGCCGGGCGTCAGGTTGTACTCCGGGAAGAGCGTCGACGTCGACCCCTCCGTGATCAGCGTGCCGCCCTGCTGGACGAACTTGTACAGGTTCATCAGTCCGTCGATGCCCATCCCGCCGCGGATATCGTCCGTCGAGTCCGGCGTGCCGAAGGCCGGCGTCTCCGCCGTCTTCTTGTACGGCACCGGATCCTTTCCGGTGACCGCGACACCGGTGACGTTTGACTGGGCGTTGCCGCCCGTGTGCGGGTAGATCACGACGTCGTAATTCGCGCGGATGTTCGGCATGTGCGCGAGTTCCTTGTCACCCATGTACGTGAACGGCACGCCGTACGTCTCGAGCGCCGCACGCACCCACCCTTCATCCTGCGTGCGGCTCCAGCTGTGGAGGTACAGGATCCGCGGAATCTCGAGATCGTGCGTCTTCACGCTCGGCGCGGACGCCATCGCCCAGCCCGAGAGTCCGAGCGTCTTGAGCGTTGCGTCGACTTGCGAAGCGTTCGCGTTCTGGATGACGATCGCGCCCGCGCGGAAGTGGTGGCCACCCGCGTCGAAATCATCTTCGGCCGCGGCCATCTTCACGTCCTTCAGCTTGTAGCGGAACGTGATGATGTTGTTGTCACCGGTGTGCTCGACGACGATCACCGGTCCGGTTCCCGTGACACCGCCCGGCGCCGTGACGTGTCCCTTCACCGGGGTCATCGCCTGCGCGAGGGCGCCCTTGTCGGTGATCGGCGTGACCACGATGTCGCGCATGTACTGGAACGTCCAGCCCGTGTCGTCATACGGCGCCGGGTTCTGCGCCGGGTAGCGCTGCAGCGCGAAGTAGATGTCGGCGACGGTGCGATACGGCTGGTCGCCGCGCACGATGTAGTCACCGGCCTTCACGTCGACGTTCCCGGCCTTGAACGCGGCGTTCGCCGTGTGGAACTCGAGTCCCTGGTCCAGCAGCTCGTTCACGGCGTCCGCGGCATCCGCCTTGCGGCGCTGCGTGGCGGGAATCACCCAGCCGTATGTCGGGCCGTCGGCGCCCTTCGCGACAGCGCGCTTGTTCTTCAGCCAGTAGTTCTCGAGGAACGTGTCGCGGTCCTTCGCCACGCGGCTCAGCGCGAAGAGGATCGCCGACTCCTGGATGTTCGTGTTGCTGCGCGGGCCCCACGCCACGACCGCCGGTGTCGGGTTCGGACGGAACCATTCCTTGCTCTGGTTGATGCGCACCGTCGTCGTGTCGGGACCGTAGCTCTGCACCTCGTAGAAGCGCCCGACGGCGTTGTGCGCGTGAGCCACGAAGAACATGTAGTTCGGCACCCAGCCGTCGTAGAAGCCGTACGTCCAGACGCCCGGCACGCCGCGCTTCGTCATCTCGATCACGTCGTTCTCGGCGAGCGTCCACCACTCGTCGATCGTGATCGCGTCGAGCTGGTCGTTGTACGGGCCCGTTCCGGTCGAGGCGTACAGCAGCGTCTGCGCCTCGTGCAGGTCATGCAGGATCGTCGGGTGCCACTCGTTGCCGAACTTCTCGATGTTGCGCGTCAGCTGCAGGAACTGTCCCATGCCGTCGCGGTTGTTGTCGTGCTGCACGTACTTGCCCCAGTACATCATGAGGTTGTTGCGCGACACGCCCGGATGCGCCTTGGAATAGTTGTACGCGTCCACGACCTTGTCGCGGCCGTCGGTCTCGACGACCGGCGTGATGATCGTGATGACGTCCTTGCGAATGGCCTGGATGAACGGCGTCTCCTCGACGACCAGACGGTACGCGAGCTCCATGAGCATCTCGGGACCGCCGGTCTCGGGCGAGTGCATTCCGCTCGTGATCCAGTAGATCGGCTTCGCCGTCTTGATCAGGGCGCGCGCCTGGGCCTCGGTCGTCCTGCGCGGGTCGGTGAGGAGCGCGAGCTGTTCCTTGTACTTGTCGAGGTTCCTGATGATGTCCTCGCTGCCGACGACGAGCACGCTCATGTCGCGCCCTTCCTCGGACTTGCCGATCGTCCAGTACTTCGCCCGTCCGGGCGCGGCCTTCGCGATCTTGGCGAGGTACGCGTTCATGTCCTCGCTCTTGTCGAGCACGCCCCATGCGCCGATGATGTGGCCGAAGTGCTTCAGCGGCGTCGGCACCGTGCCCGAGGCCGGAAGGTGATCGACGAGTTCGGTGGTGATGCGCGGGTCGCGCATGAACTCCTTGATCTTCTTCGTGTATTCCTCGTCGTTCTTCTGCTGCGCGAGCATCGGGCGCGCCGGCGCGAGCAGCGCCAACGCGGCGAGCGCCGCGCCGAAGATGCGATGCATCACTGCACTTCTACGGGACATCCTGCCTCCTTTACTGATTCGCACGTGGTGGGGGTGATGCTGGCACACTGACACTGCGGGCCGCACGGCTGCTCCCCGTGATACGCATCAGCACGCGGGAACGCTACTTCGAGAGCTGGATCACGTCGAAATAGCTGTTGATCCGGCCTTCGTTGAACGCCTTGAGCTGACCCATCATGGAGGCGAGGATCGTCGGGCCGCGCATGCCGCCGCCACCGGCTCCGGCGCCTCCCCGGAAGCCCCCGCCGTTGAACACGGCGCGAATGAACGTGCTCGCTGAATCGAGCGGGAGCGCCGCGACGTTGCCGAAGAACTTCCGGCCGTCGTCACCGCCGTTCCACAGGTACTGCTCGACGTTCGACAGGTAGAACGCCGTCACCGTCGCGCGGCGTTCCTTGAACTACGCGGCGACGCTCTTGATCGCCTTGTCGCCCGCGAAGTTCCCGGCGAGCGGCACGATCGCATTGTTCAACTCCATCTCCCGAAGCGCGCGGTAGTTGGCCTCGTTCGCGATGTAGCTGCGGTGGCCGCCGGTACGGTCCGTCTGGACCATCAAGTCCGCGTACGTCGGCATCCCGTGACCGTATCCGCCGAAGCCGCCGCGACCGCCGCGACCGCCGCGGCCGCTGCCGAAGTTGTACGTGAGACCGGGGCCCGCCGCCGAGAACGCGGAATAGACGTGCTCGATTCCGGCCAGATCCGAATCGCCAAGCGCGAAGCCGTGGTGCACGGTGAGCCAGTCCTTCACGACCTTGAGATTCTTTTGGTAGAGCGTGTCGCTTGCGGCGACGCCGGCGTAGGCGTTGAGCATGACGTCCGCACTCGCGGCGTTGTCGAGCCCGGCGGGACGCGACCGGGAAAACAGCCGGGAGAGAAAATCGGCGCGATTCTCCGACAGCTCGATGATGGCCTTGCACAACAGGTGCTCTTCGAGATTGCCGCGCCGGATGTCGAAGATGAACGAGAGCTTCGGCCTGAGGGCGACGATGTATGTGAAGTTCTGGTCGGGACCCACGCCGAGGTAGACGCCGCCGGGGATCGTCGTCTTCTGCAGCGCCGGGATGACGTACTGAAACGCCATCTCGTTCGAGACGAAGTTGTCCGAGCGAAAAGATCCGCCGGGCTCCGAGAAGTCGGTGACGAGCTTCCAGAACGTGCTGTCGGCGAGGAGTGCGGGAACTTCCTGCGCCGCGAGGCGAGGTGCCGACGTGAAGGCGATGGCGGCCGCCATCGCGAGCGCGCCGATTTTTCGACGCACGGCTCGTCTCGAGTTCCGGGAACCCACGATTCGCTCCTCCGTTCTGCCGACTTGAACATGACGGCGGGATGACAGGATGCCAAGTGCTCCCATCCTCCTCCCAGCGGTTACGCGTTGTCGGGCGTTTTAATCTGCATCAACGGATGTCGCCGCGACGTCGCGCCCGCGGATCTCTCCCACCAGGACGCAGCTATGCGAATTGCACCTCGACACATCGGACGGCGTTCGTTGCCGCTCCTCGCCCTCCCACTCTGCGCCGCGCTCGTCTCCGCGCAAGGTCGCGCGGGCCGGCGCGCCACGACGCCCGAAGCCGCGACGACGTCGAGCGACCCGGTCGTCGAGAACTTTCATTTCCGCTCGATCGGACCCGCGAGCATGGGTGGACGCATCGACGACATCGCCGTGTCGGAGAGCAATCCGAGCGTGATCTACATCGGCTATGCCGTGGGCGGACTGTTCAGGTCCACGAACAACGCCACGACGTTCGTGCCCGTGTTCACGAAGTACAGCACGGCATCCATCGGTGATATCGCGATTCACCCGACCAACCCCGACATCGTGTACGTCGGCACCGGCGAGCCCAACAATCGGCAGACCGCGTCGTTCGGAGACGGCATCTACAAGACGACGGACGGCGGCAAGACCTTCACGAACATCGGACTTCGCGAGACGCAGACGATCGCGCGCATCGTGATCGATCCGCGCAATCCGGAAATCGTGTACGTCGCGGTTCCGGGTCACCTCTTTGGCCCGAACGCGGATCGCGGCGTCTACAAGACCACCGACGGCGGCGGCACCTGGAACAAGGTCAAGTACATCGACGAGAACACGGGATTCAACGACATCGTGATGGACCCGTCGAACTCGAGCGTATTGTACGCGTCCAGCTATCAGCGTCGTCGCAGCGGTTGCTGCATGAACGGAGGGGGACCGGGCAGCGCACTCTGGAAGACGGCAGACGGTGGCAGGAGCTGGGCGAAGGTCCAGGGCAACGGACTTCCCAAGGACACGTACGGGCGCATCGCACTCGACATTTCGCGTTCGAATCCGAACGTGGTCTACGCGCAGATCGAGGCGGGTGAGACCGGAACGACGGGTGTTGCGGCGGCGGCGGCAGCAGCGGCGTCAGCGGAGGCATCGTCAGAAGCCACGCCACCGGGCGCGGCAGCCGTCGTCGGCGGACGCGGTGCGCGCGGAGGCCGGGGTGCGGCGGCAGCAGTGCCCGCAGCGGCCGGTGCGGCTGCGGCCGGGCCGGCGGGGGCCGGTGGCGGCGGCGGGCGCGGCGGATTCGACTGGTGCAACAATGGCGCTCCCGTGCCGGAGGGTCGTGCGGGTGCTCCGGCGCCAGCGGCTCCTCCGGCGCTCGACGCCGAGAAGGGCGGTGTGTTCCGCTCCGAGAATCGCGGTCGCTCGTGGACGCTCATGAGCAACTGCAACTCGCGTCCCATGTATTTCAGCCAGTTGCGCGTCGACCCGAACAACGACAAGACGATCTACGTCGCAGGGCTGCCCGTCGCGAAGTCACTCGACGGCGGCAAGACCTTCGCCACGCTCGACGCCGCCGGCGGCTACGGTGAGCCCGCGCACGTCGACCAGCACGCGATCTGGGTCGACCCGAAGAACGGCCAGCACATCATGGAAGGCAACGACGGCGGCCTCGACATCAGCTGGGACCAGGGCAAGACGTGGGACTTCGTGAACACGATGGCGACGGGACTCGCGTACTGGGTTTCCGCGGACATGCGCCACCCGTACTACCTCTACACGGGGCTGCAGGACAACGGGAGCTGGGGTGGGCCGAGCGGGACGCGCGGCGGATCCGGAGTGATGAATAACGATTGGTTCGGGATCGGCGGCGGTGACGGCTTCCAAACGGCGGTTGATCCAACCGACCCGAACACCGTTTACACGGAGTCGCAGGACGGCAGCACGAGCCGCTACGACTTGCGCACGGGCCAGCAGAAGAGCATCCGCCCGGTGGCAGGCGGCGCGGCGGGCCGTGGCGCAGGCACGGGCGGCTGCGTCGATGGCCGCGTCGGCGGCGGCGGTGGCGGAGGTGGTGGCGGCGGACGAGGCGGCAACGCGTCGAACGTCGTGAACGCCCAGGCCGGTGACCAGTACCGGTTCAACTGGAACACGCCGTACATGCTCTCGCCGCACAATCCGAGCATCGTGTGGTACGGAGGCAACCGCCTCTTCAAGTCGTACAATCGCGGCGATACGTACGTTGCGAGTGTCGACCTCACCAAGCAGGTGGATCGCTGCAAGATCAGCCTGATGGGCGCGCCGGGCGACAAGTCGCAGCTCTCGAAGAACGACGGCGTGGTCTCGTACAGCACGATCATCGCCGTGTCGGAATCGCCGGTGATGCCCGGCGTGGTGTGGGCCGGCACCGATGACGGGAACGTGCAGGTGAGCCGCGACGGTGGTGTGAGCTTCACGGAAGTCGGCCGCAACATCACGGGGCTTCCGGCCAACGCGCTCTCCGGTGACAACCCGTTCTGGATCTCGCGCATCGACGCGTCGCACTTCGACCAGGGCACGGCGTACGTCGCGGTGGACGGACACCGGAGCGACGATCTCCATCCGTACGTGTTCGTCACGCACGATTTCGGGAAGACCTTCTCGAGCGTCACCGCCGACCTGCCGCCGTTCGGCAACGTGCAGGTGATCCGCGAAGACCCGAAGAACAAGGACCTGCTCTACGTCGGCACGGAGTTCGGATTGTACGTCTCCATCGACGCGGGCAAGTCGTGGAAGCATTTCGCCGGTGGTTATCCGACGGTACGCACGGACGACATCCTCATCCATCCGCGCGACAACGACCTCATCGTCGCGACGCACGGGCGCAGTCTCTGGATCGCAGATGATATCACGCCGCTCCAGCAGTTCACGCCGGCGGTCGCGGCGTCCGACGCCAACCTGTTCGACGTGCGCCCCGCGATCCAGTGGACCAACGATCGCATGGCGAGCCAGCACATCGGCGGCCAGAAAGTATTCATTGGAGAGAATGCTCCGCGCGGGACGACGATCAGCTATTACCTGAAGTCCGCCGCCGCGGGTGACGTGAAAATCTCGATCAGCGACGCGTCGGGCCGGATGCTCTGCAACGGCGACGCACCGAAGGGCGCCGGCATCAACCGTATTCGCTGGTCGCTGAATGCGCCGCTGATCGCTGGTGCTGCCGGCGGTGCTGGCGGGGGTGGCGGCGGCGGTGGTCGAGGTGTCGCCGGTCCCGTCGACCCGACGTGCGCAGCCCCGGCCGAAGCGGGGCGTGGCGGTGGAGGCGGTGGCCGTGGCGGCGCGGCTGGAATCACGCCGGGGACGTACACCGTGAAGCTGTCGGTCGGCGGGAAGGACTACACCAAGACGGTGCAGGTGCTCGAGGATCGGTGGTTCAACGAGAGATAACGGCAACACTGCGGGTAAACGGTCATTGGTCATTGGTGGTTGGTCATCGGCCCTATCTACGAACCTGGCGATCGGGTTCGTGGATAGGGCCGAGAACCAATGACCAATGACCAACGACCTCCTACCCGTTTGACAAAGTCCGCGACGGAGACGGCGGCCCCTCGCCGCTCAGCGCAGCCCGCTCGCGATCGCCGAGATCACGGCCACCGCGCCAAGCCCGAGGAGCGCGAGATACAGCGGCACGGCGAACTTGAGCCATTCGTCGAATCGCACCCGTGCCGCGACGAGAATCGCCATCAGCGCACCGTTCGTCGGCGTGAGCAGTTCGCAGAGCCCGGCGCCGAATTGGTAGGCGAGGACCGTGACTTGCCGGGAGAGGCCCAGCAGGTCCGACACCGGCA
>PMYN01000045.1:0-26540 GCA_003171215.1 Gemmatimonadota bacterium
GAGATCTCGAAGAGCGGTTCGTCGCGCTTCACCTCGTCACCGACCTTCTTCAGCCAGCGCGAAACGGTCCCCTCGGCGATCGACTCCCCCATCTGCGGCATGATCACGTCAATTCGAGCCACGACTACCTCCCCCAATTAGAGTCCTGCATCCCGCATTCCGCATTTCTAGAAGCCTTCATCTCGCACGCCGGATTTCGCAGGCTTCCCGAGCACCCGCAGCACCAACAGCGGCAGGGTCACCGCGCCGATCAGCCCGCCGATCCCTGCCCAAATGTACCAGTTGCACGAAGGAATCCCATCACATTCGCCCGCCCTCGTGAGGAACGTGGTGAACCTCGAGAGGAGCGCGGCCACCATCGCGCCGCTGACGAAGCCGAGCCACGAGGTGAAGCACCCGATGGCGACCCGCCGCGTGGTCGATACACCGTGAGGTGCCCCGTTCCCATCTGTTCCGGCTTCCGCGCTTCCGGCTTCCGGCCTTTCGTCATTCATAATTTAGTACGTCCCGACGCGCTGCGCCGCCGCCACGATGTCGGCGGTCTGGGGCAGCACGAAATCTTCGAGGGTGGCGGCGCTGGGCAGCGGCACGTCGTGCGCGGTCACGCGCAGCACCGGCGCGTCGAGCCACTCCCAGCAGAGTTCGTTGATGCGCGCGGCTATTTCGCCCGCGATGCCGCCCGTGCGCGTGTCCTCATGCACGATCACCACGCGGTTCGTCTTCTTCACGGTCGCGACGATCGCGTCGTCGTCGAGCGGCGCGAGCGTCCTCAGGTCGATCACCTCGACCGAGACGCCCGTCTGCGCGAGTTGGTCCGCGGCTTCGATCGCCTTCCAGACCGTGGCCCCGTACGTGATGATCGAGAGATCCTTCCCTTCCCGTGCGACGCGCGCCCTGCCGATCGGCGTGAGGTGATCGCCCGCGGGCATCACGCCCTTGATGCGGCGGTACAGGTACTTGTGCTCGAAGAAGAGCACGCAATCGTCGTCCCGGATCGCGGATTTCAGCAGGCCCTTCGCGTCTTCGGCCGTCGCGGGGCAGACGATCTTCAGCCCCGGCGTGTGCACGAACGCCGCCTCGGGATTCTGCGAGTGGAACGGGCCGCCGCGCACGTAGCCGCCGCTCGGTCCGCGCACGACCATCGGGCAGGCGAGCCCGGTGCGGTAGCGCGACGTCGCGACGTAGTTGGTCAGCATGTCGTACGCGCACGAGATGAAATCGGCGAACTGCATTTCCGCGACGGGGCGCAGGCCCATGTGCGCGGCTCCCGCGGCCGCGCCGACGATCGCGATCTCCGAGATCGGCGTATCGATCACGCGGTTCTCGCCGAACCGCGCCTGCAGCCCCTCGGTGACCTTGAACGCGCCGCCGAACACGCCGACGTCCTCGCCGAGGCAGAGGACGTTCGCGTCGCGCTCCATCTCCTCGACGAGCGCCTCGCGAATGGCTTCGAGGTACGTGATCTCGGCCATTGTTACCGGCGATACCAGTGCGGCGCGAGCCGCGACGGGTTGGCGTAGACATCGGCGAGCGCGTCCGGTCCCGCGGGTGGCGGCGAGCGCAGCGCCTGCTCGGTGGCCGCGTCGACTTCGGCCGTTGCGCGCACATCGATCGCGTCGAGGTCCGACTGCTCGACTTTCTCCCGGTCGATCAGCACGCGCACGTACCGGTCGATCGGATCGTTCTCGGCGGCCCAGCGCTCGACCTCGCCACCCGGAACGTAGGACTGGTTGTCGTGCTCCGCGTGCCCGCGGCGCCGGTATGTCACGAGTTCGATCAGCGTGACTCCGCCGCCCGAGCGCGCGCGATCGACCGCGCGCTTCGTCACCTCGTACACCGCCAGCACGTCGTTGCCGTCCGCATGATCGCCGGCCACCCCGTAGCCCGCGGCCTTGTCGACGAACCGTTTCGCCGCGCTCTGCTTCGCCGTGGGCGTGGAGTACGCGTACCCGTTGTTCTCGGCGATCACCACGAGCGGGCACCGCTGCACCGCCGCGAAGTTGATCCCCTCGTGAAACGCGCCGGTGCTGGTCGCGCCGTCGCCGAGGTAGACGAGGCCCACGCGCGGCTCCCCGCGCACCTTGAAGGAGAGCGTGACGCCGGCCATCACCGCGACCATGTCGCCGAGCGGCGAGATGTGACCGATGTACCCGCGGCCCATGTCCGCGAAGTGCAGCCCGAGATCGCGGCCTCGCGTGGGCGAATCGGCGGTGGCCATGTGCTGGCGGATCACTTCGACGGGCGTCGCGCCTTTCACGAGCAGCGACCCGAGATTTCGCGTGAGTGACGAGAGCACATCGTGCTCCTCGACCGCGAACGCCGAGCCGACGGCGTCCGCCTCCTGTCCGAGCGAACGGAAGAGGCCGCCCACGAGCTTGTTCTGCCGGTGCAGGTTCACGAGCCGCTCCTCGAGCGTGCGCGTGAGCCGCATCCAGTAATACAGCGAGAGCTTGTCGGAGTGCGAGAGTCTCCCGGCGACGGCAGGCGCGGCGGCGGACCGCTTCGCGCCCCGGGCGCCGCCCTTCACCGCCACGCTCAGTACGACGCGCTCAGCGCGTGCCTGGGGTCGGCCATCTTGTGCAGGCGCGTGAAGAAGTTCTTCACCCCGCGGTCGAGCCGGCTCTCGCCCTGCGCCGAGGTACTCGCCTCGACGAACGTGTAATGCCCGCCCTCCATCTTCACGGAGAGATCGAGCGTGACGTGGTCGGCGGGCTCGCCCACCGTTCCCTCGAACCTTCGCGTGCGCGCGCCGGCCGCGGTCTGCTTCATCCCGATCGTCGGGAAGAACGCGTCAGCCTCCGCGAGCACGGCATCGGGAACGACGGTCGTACGATGAAAATTCTTCATGGCTTGGAACTCCCGGGTTCCGCCGCGACGAGCACGGTCTGTCGCCAGTCGTTGTCGGGTTTCTGGAGGGCCTTCGTGGAGTCGCGGCGGAACTGGACGTTCATGGCCCAGTCGCCTGCGGTGATGAACATCAGGGTCGCGTGGTAGACGCCGACCTCCGGGCCGTACTTGAAGCCGTCGTTGATGGAATGCCCATCGGCGTTCGTCGCGAAGATTCTTCCCTGGCCGTTCGCGATCGGCTCGTGCGTCTTGTTGTCGCGCACGGTGATCGTGTAATGGATCTGCTCGAGCGCCTGCGGGGGCACGACGTCGGACGCGATCCGGAATTCGAATTCCGGGGTCCACGCGCGCATGTCAGCGTTTGAGAGCGACGGCCCGCATGCGCTCACAAATATTGCCGCCCAAAACATCAGCATCGGACGGCAGACGGCAGACGGCAGACGACGGCGACTGCCGTCCGTCGTCCGCCGTCCCAGCTGCCGTCCGCCGTCCGTCGTCTGCCGTCCGGCTTTCATGCGTAATACTCCAAGCCAAGATGCGTGATCTGCTCTTCGCCCATGAGGTGTCTCAGCGTGTTCTTCAGCTTCGTCTGCTGAATGAAAAGATCATGCTCCGGCTGCAGTCCCGCAGCAGCCATCGGCGATTTGTAATAGAAGCTTAACCATTCCTGAATCCCCTTCATCCCCGCGCGGTGCGCGAAGTCGGAGAAGAGGGCCAGGTCGAGCACGATCGGCGCCGCGAGGATCGAATCGCGGCACAGGAAATTCACCTTGATCTGCATCGGGTAGTTCATCCACCCGACGATGTCGATGTTGTCCCACCCTTCCTTGTTGTCGCCGCGCGGCGGGTAATAGTTGATCCGCACGACGTGCGAAAAGTCCTTGTACAAGTCGGGATACTTGTCGGGCTGCAGGATCGTGTGCAGCACCGAGAGCTTCGATTCTTCCTTCGTCTTGAACGACGCCGGATCGTCGAGCACTTCGCCGTCGCGGTTCCCCAGGATGTTCGTCGAGTACCAGCCCTTCAGTCCGAGCATGCGCGCCTTGATGCCGGGTGCGATGACGGTCTTGAGCCAGGTCTGCCCCGTCTTGAAATCCTTGCCCGAGATCGGCACGCCCTTCTCGTTCGCGAGCTCGACCAGCGCGGGAATGTCCACGCAGAGATTCGGCGCGCCGTTGCAGAACGGGACGCCCTCCATGAGCGCGGCCCACGCGTACAGCATCGACGGCGCGATCTGGTCGTCGTTGCTCTCCATCGCCTGCTCGAAGGCGGCGATGGTCGCATGCTGCGGACCGGGCTTCAGGTAGATCTCCGTGGACGCGCACCAGACGACCACGAGCCGGTCGAGCCCGTGCTTCGACTTGAAGTCGCGGATGTCCTTGCGCAGCGCTTCGGCGAGCTCGCGCTTGTTCTTTCCCTTCTTCACGTTCGCGCCGTTGATGCGCGTCACATAGTGGTTGTCGAACACCGCGGGCATCGGCGTGATGCCCTGCAGGAACTCGGCGATCGGTGCGAGGTCGCGCTCGTCGAGCACGCCCGCCTTCCGCGCCGCCGTGAGCGCGTCGTCGGGGATCGGGTCCCACGCACCGAACACGATGTCGTCGAGCGACGCGAGCGGGATGAAATCCTTGATGAGCGGCGAGCGATTGTCGGTGCGCTTGCCGAGCCGGATCGTCGCCATCTGCGTCAGCGAACCGATGGGCTTGCTGCGCCCGCGGCGGATGCTCTCGACGCCGGCCATGAACGTCGTCGCGACCGCGCCGAGTCCCGGCGTGAGGATCCCGAGACGGCCGCTCGCCGGACGAACTCCACTGTTCTTCTGCTTCGATGTCATGGCCGCGGGGAAGGCGCGTGCACCGCGGCGCGCGCGCCGTCGGGTGCGGCGGTGGATTGGGAGGAGAGCTCGCCGGACTTCTCGCGGCGGGCGGCGCGCGGCGTGGTCGCGGCATGAACGAACGCGATGCGCTGCACCGCCGTGATCCACGACGTGACCGCGAGCAGTATGACGATCGCCGCGAGCACGAGCCCGTGGAACGCGAGCCCGAAGAACGCCTGCGGCGCCGAGAGCAGCACGACGCGCTCGGGACGCTGGAGCATGCCGACCCTCGCGTCGATGCCGAGCGCGTCGGCCCGGGCACGCGTATACGACGTGAGGAACGTGCCGATGATCGCCATGAGGCAGATGATGACCATCGTGACGCTGTGACGCGGCGTGTCGGTCGCGTAGAAGACCGTCAGGCCGGCGAGGATCATGCCGTCGGAGACGCGGTCGAGCGAGGAATCGTAGAACGCGCCGAACTTCGTCTCGCGGCCGGTGCGGCGCGCGACGGTGCCGTCGAGCACGTCGAAGAGCGCCGTGAGTCCGAGGACCCAGCCCGCGATGCTGATGTGGCCGAAGGCGTAGATCACGGCCGCCGCGATCGTGCACAGCGTTCCGATCGTCGTGATGACGTTCGGATTCACGCGGCGGCGGACGAGGTAGTCCGCCACGGGCTCGATCAGCCGGAGATATCCTTCTTTGATCGAGTCCCAGAGAGATTTCATACACCGGCAAAGTTACGGGGGTGACTCGGGGGCGGCAACGGGAGGGCGGTCACCTGTAGAGCAGATAGGGCTTGATCGACTCCCTGAACGCGATCGTGGCGGGCAGTTCGCGGTCCATCACGGTGTCGGGATCCTCCCCGCGCAGCAGCGCCTCGCGAACCCGCGCCGCGCCGAACCGCTCGTCGAACGCGGCATCCCGGATCTTCAGCGAGTCGCGCGAGGTCTGCGCGATCGCCCAGAAGAGCGCCGCCCCCACTCGCGCCGCGTTCACGCGGTCTCGATCCGTGACGACGATCTTCACTCCCGGAATCGACTGTCCCCCGAACTTCCCGTCCGTCGGCGCACTCGGCGTGAAATGTTCCGCCTGGAATTTCACGCCCGGGATCCCGCGATCTTCCAGCAGGTCCACGACCTCGCGCGCCTTCAGCCAGGGCGCCCCGACGTGCTGGAACGAATCCGAAGTTCCCCGCCCCACCGAAACATTCGTCGCTTCGAACGCGACCAGCGCCGGATAGAGCAGCGCACTCGTGAGCGTCGGAAGGTTCGGCGATGGCCGCACCCATTTGAGACCGGTTTCGTCGTTCCACGTCGAGCGCCGCCATCCCTCCATGGGAACAACCGTGAGGTCGGCGCCGATCTTCAGCCGATCGTTGAACAGCAGCGCCATCTCGCCCATCGTCATTCCGTGACGCAACGGCACGGGATATAATGCGAATGCCTTTCCCGGCTTGCCGGGCGCGGGATCATTCGGATTCGCGATCGCCGAATCGAGGAGGGGGCCTTCGGTGCGCGTGCCGGTGATGGGATTCGGCCGGTCGAGCACGAGAATCGGGATGTGGTTGCGCGCCGCGGCGCGCATCGTGTACAACATGACGCCGGTGAATGTCCACGTGCGCGTTCCGATGTCCGGCAGGTCCACGATGAGCGTCTCGACCCCGGCGAGAAGCGAATCCGGCGGACCGATGGCCTGCGACCCATATAAAGAGTGCACGATCAGCCCGCTCTTGGCGTCGACCTCGTTCGCAACGTTGCCGTGGTCTTCGGTGCCACGGATTCCGTGCTCCGGCGCGAACAGCGCCACCAGCCGGACGCCCGCATTCACAGCGCGCGAATCTGCGCGCAGGATATCGACGTCCGACCTGCCCCGCTCGTCCTGTCCGGACTGATTCGTGACGAGGGCCACCCGGCGATGCTGAATGAGCCCGACACGCTTCTCTAGCAGAACCGTGATGCCCGGCGTCACTTTCTCTATGGTCAGTCGTACGGGTTCGGGCCCACGCTGGGCAAGAAGACAGACGGCAGACAGCAGATGGCAGATGAGCAGCCGGGATATGGCCATCTTCCACCTGCCATCCGCCATCCGCCCTCCGCCGTCTTCCAAATGAAGATTCACCGTCTGCTCCCATCGTTGTTTGCGGTCGGCTCGATCGTCCCGTTGAACCTAGCGCGCGATGCGTCGATGTACGACTCGGTGCGCACCTCTCTCGATCGCGCCGTCGCCGACAGCGCCTTCCCGGGAGCGTTCGTGATCGTCGGGACGCACGACCGAATCATCGCGAAATACGGTGCCGGCCACTTCGACTGGGCGCCAAACACGTCGCCGGTCCCCACGGAAAGCACGATGTGGGACATGGCCTCGCTCACCAAAGTCATCGCGACGACCTCGTCGATGATGCAACTCGTCGAGGCGCACAGGGTCGAACTCGATGCGCCGGTGCAGCGCTATCTCCCGGACTGGACGGGCCCGAACAAGAAGAAGGTCACGGTCCGCCAGCTGCTCACGCATTCGTCCGGCCTCCCCGCCTGGCGGCCGTTGTACAAGGAGGCCGCAGACGCGGAAGCTGCGATGAGCCTGGCGTACGCGACGCCGCTCGACACGCTTCCCGGCGTCCGCATGGTCTATTCCGACATCGGCGGCATCCTCATGGGAGAAATCGTCCGCGTCGTGAGCGGAGAACGCATCGATCGATACTTCGCGAAGCACATCGCCGTTCCGCTGAAATTGCACGACTCGATGTTCCTCCCTCCCGCGTCACTGCTTCCACGCATCGCCCCGACCGAGATCGATCCGTGGCGCCAGCGCCACCTGCGCGGCGAGGTCCACGACGAAAACGCGTCGATGCTCGGCGGAGTGTCCGGGCACGCGGGTCTCTTCAGCAGCGCGCGGGACTTGGCCCGCATCGCACAGGTCTACCTGAACCGGGGCGAACTGGATGGGGTTCGCATCTGGAAACCGGAGACGATCGAGGAGTTCACCACGGTGCAGGACTCGGCGTTCTCGAACCGGGCGCTCGGGTGGGAGACCCCCACCGGGACGAACTCGGCGGGGCACCTCATGAAGCGGCCGGCATTCGGGCATACGGGGTTCACGGGGACGTCGATCTGGATCGATCCGGCGCACGACCTGTTCATCGTGATGCTCACCAATCGCGTGAATCCGACGCGGGCCAACACGAAGATCACGGCGGTGCGGCAGGCGCTGGCGGATTCGGTGATGAAATACACGCTGGCCGTGAAATGATTTTGGGAGGTTCGGTGTCTAAAGCGAGTCGAATCGTTTCTTGTTGGTTGGTTAAGAAAAGTCATTGGTCCTGACGTCGAGCCGGTCGACGTAGCACGTTTTCAGGACAAATTTTTAAACCATTAACCAACCAACAAGAAACGAGTTAACTCGTTGTTGGTTGTTTTGTCGATCGTCAACAATTCCCCGCGAGCCATGCACATCTCCCCCGTAGACTGGGCCATCGTAGCGGCATACTTCGCGCTGAGCACGGGCATCGGCCTCTGGTTCACCAAGCGCGGCGGCGAGTCACTCGACCAGTACTTCCTCAGCGGGCGCCAAGTCCCATGGTGGCTCGCAGGGGCCGCCATGGTCGCCACGACGTTCGCCGCCGACACACCGCTCGTCGTCACCGGACTCGTCGCGACGAAGGGCGTCGCCGGCAACTGGCTCTGGTGGAACTTCGTCATGAGCGGAATGCTCACGGTGTTCTTCTTCGCCCGTCTTTGGCGGCGAGCGAACGTGATGACCGACGTGGAACTCGCAGAGGTCCGCTATGGCGGGAAGCCCGCCGCTTTCCTGCGCGGGTTTCGCGCGGTGTACCTCGCCATCCCGATCAACCTGATCATCCTCGGTTGGGTCACCCGCGCGATGATCAAGATCCTGACCATTTCCCTTGGCCTGCGGGACGTCTCGATCGCCGGCATGACCGTGAGCGGCGAAGTCGTCGCCGTCGGAATTTGTTTTCTCATCACCGTCGCGTATGCGGTGGCCGCGGGCATGTGGGCCGTGCTCTGGACCGACCTCGTGCAGTTCATCATCAAGATGACGGCCGTGATCATCCTCGCGGTGTTCTCGGTGCGGGCCGTCGGCGGAATCGACGTGATGAAGGTGAAGCTCGCCGCGCACTTCGGGAGCGAGAAGGCCGCGCTGTCGGTGCTCCCCGTGAGCGCCGGCCCGCTCGGGCTGCACGCCTACGCCTGGATGCCGCTGCTCACGCTCGGCGTCTATCTCAGCGTGCAGTGGTGGGCCGCGTGGTACCCCGGGGCCGAGCCGGGCGGCGGCGGCTACATCGCACAGCGGATCTTCGCCGCGAAGACGGAACGCGACGGTGTCCTCGCCACGCTCTTCTTCAACATCGCGCACTACGCCCTGCGCCCGTGGCCGTGGATCGTCACCGGCCTCGCGACGGTGATCCTCTATCCGAACCTGAAGGACAAGGAAGCCGGCTACGTGCAGGCGTTCGTGGATCTCCTGCCGACGCCGTGGAGAGGCTTCATGCTGGCCGGCTTCGCCGCCGCGTACATGAGCACCGTCGGCACGCACCTCAACTGGGGCGCGTCATATCTCGTCAACGACGTGTACAAGCGCTTCCTGAAGACGGACGCCACACAGAAGCACTATGTTGCGGTGAGCCGCGCGACGACCGTGCTGCTCTTTCTCGCCTCCATCGGCGTGACGAGCCAGCTCTCGAGCGTGGAGAAGGCATGGGAACTGCTGCTTGCGCTCGGCGCCGGCACGGGCCTCGTGCTGATCCTCCGCTGGTACTGGTGGCGCATCAACGCATGGAGCGAGATCTCGGCGATGACCGCGAGTTTCGTCGTGAGCGTGCTGGGCTTCATCTACATCAAGCCGCGCTTCGCGCCGGACGACCCGAACGCGACCGCGACGGTGATGCTCGTGACCGTGGTGCTCAGCACGATCGTGTGGCTCAGTGTCACGCTGCTCACGAAGCCGGAGCCGGACGAGAAGCTCGACTCGTTCTATCTCCGCGTGCGCCCCGGTGGCCCGGGATGGGCCGTCGTGTCGAGGAGGCTCGGATTCGGAGTGGAGTCCACGCCCGGCGGCGCGCTGGCGTGGACCAACTGGATCGCCGGAATCATCGCCGTCTACGCGACGCTGTTCGGGATCGGCAAGATCATCTTCGGCTACAACGGCACCGGGCTCACGATGCTGGCGGTCGCGGCCGCGAGTTTCTACTGGATCTCGCGCTCGTTCAGGGACGAACAGCCGCCGGCGCCGTCTTCTGCGACGCACCCTCCGGAGCCACGATCACCACGAACTCCATTGTCTGCCTCGGCGGCACCGTGATGCCGACGCTCATCGCGCCGGAGCGCGTGAAGGTGCTTCCGGTCCAGCCGATCGTGATCGTCTCGCCGCGCAGGTCGGGCGACGTGACGCGAAGCCTGTAGTCACCCCATACCGGGTTCTGCAGCGTGATCGTGGCGGTGCAATCGCTGTCGTCCTGCTTGCCCGACCCGAATCCGGCGCAATCCACGCGGCCCTCGGCGCCGGCGGCGGGCGTGACCGACGTGTCCCGCCGCGAGGCCGTGTGCACGCGGCGGCCGTCGGGCGCGATGAGTTCGAGATCGACCGCGGCGACCGCGACGGTGAGCACACCCGGCCCCAGCCTGTCCGTCTGGACGATGACCTGCTTGGGCCTGGGCTGGGGCTTGGTCAGTCCCTTCCACGCCAGTGCGGCGCTGCCGACCAGCACGCCGGTTCCGAGCACGATTCGCAACCCCATACCCGCGCGCCTGACCAGCCGTTTTCCTTGAGATTCGATTTCCATTGGTGTATAATTACGGCGTAGCGCGAAGAATCGCTCGTCAAGGTTGCACTAAGGAGGTTTTGAATCATGAGCACGATCAATCAGCCCGAAATCCTGCTGGCGATGACACCCGCCGCGGTGGTCGAGGTCAAGAAATTCATGGTGGCGGAGAATGTTGCGCCTGACGTCGGCGGACTGCGCGTGTCGGTGCAGCCCGGCGGTTGTTCGGGTTTCAAGTACAGCCTGCTGATCGAAGACAAGCCGGCGGACGACGATACCCTCGTCGCGCAGGACGGATTCAACGTGTTCGTCGATCCGTTCTCGGTGCAGTACCTGGGCGGCATGACCGTCGATTACGTCACGTCGATGCAGGGCTCCGGCTTCACCTTCAAGAACCCCAATGCGACCGGTGGCTGCGGTTGCGGTAGTTCTTTCTCCGCGTAAGCCTGGAACAACACTTTGCCGGCGGGCGGGTTCGGCGCCGTAGACTTCGCAGTCCTCGTCGCGTACCTCGCCGGCACCACCGCACTCGGTGTCTGGCTCGGAAGAAACCAGAAGGACGCCCAGAAGTACTTCGTCGCTGACCGCTCACTGCCATGGTGGGCGGTCATGTTTTCTATTGTGGCCTCGGAGACGAGCGCGCTCACGTTCATCTCCATCCCGGGGCTCGCATACGCCGGGAATCTCGGATTCCTGCAGGTGTGCGCCGGGTACATCCTGGGCCGCGTGGTCGTCGCGCGCGTGCTGCTCCCGCGCTACTTCGACGGCAAGCTCGTGACCGCGTACACGCTGCTCGAGACGCGATTCGGTCCGGAGACCCGGCGGTTCGCCTCGATCGTGTTCATGGTGACGCGCGCGATGGCCGATTCCGTGCGCGTGTTCGCGACGGCGATCCCGATCGCGCTGATCATGGGCCCCGTGCTGCCGCGCCAATACCTGATGCCCGCCGCAATCCTCGTGCTCGGCGCGCTCACCATCTTCTACACGTGGCGCGGGGGGATGCGCGCGGTGGTGTGGACCGAGCTGCTGCAGGCCGCGATCTACGTGACGGGTGGAATTTGCGCGGTGGTCATTCTCGGCAACGCCGTGGGCGGAGGCTGGGCCGCGATTCTCTCGTCGGCCGGCACGGCAGGAAAGCTCAAGGCGGTGAGTTTCTACACCGGCTTCGACCAGCCGCACACGATTTTCGCAGGGCTCATCGGCGGTGCGTTCCTCGCGATGGCATCGCACGGCACCGACCAGCTCATCGTGCAGCGGCTGCTCTCGGCGCGTTCGCTGAAGGATGCACAGCGCGCGATCATCGGCAGCGGGATCGCGGTGTTCGTGCAGTTCACGCTGTTCCTCATCGTGGGGATCGGGCTCTGGGCGCTGTACGCCGGCCGCGATTTTGCGACGCCCGACGCGATTTTCCCGACCTTCATTCTCGAGCGAATGCCGCACGGGCTCCTCGGCCTGATCGTCGCGGCGATCGTCGCGGCGACGATGAGCACGCACTCGGGCGCCATCAACTCGCTCGCCGCGGCCACGACGATGGACATCTGGGTCCCGCTGACGCGGCGCAGGCCCGACGATGCCGCGACGTACCGCGCGGGGCGGCTGTTCGCGCTGATGTGGGGCGTCGTGCTCACCGGCGGCGCATTGCTCTACCCCGAGAGCCGCACGCCGGTGGTGGTCGTCGCGCTCTCGATCGCGTCGTTCACGTACGGCGCGCTGCTCGGCGCGTTCTTCCTCGGGATCTACAACGTCCGCGCAAAACAGCGCGACGCCATTCTCGGAATGTCCGTGGGCATCGTTGCGATGGCGCTCGTGGTTTTCGCCAAGCAGCTGTCGGCGGCTTTCCCCGCCGTGGCGACCGTTCTGGGCCCGGCCGCGAACATTGCGTGGCCTTGGTACGTACTGATCGGCACGACGATCACGCTGTTCGTCGGGACGCTGTCGGCACTCCGCACTCCGGTTATCCGGCTGAAATGATCGCTCCGATCCGCCGATGACCAACGACCAATGACCAACGACCGTCTACCCGACGTCTCCCGTTTGCAAAAACGTCCGCACAGTCTTTGCTTTCCTCACCTATGACAAACATCGTGGTGGGCGTTGATGGCGGCGCATCGAAGACGCACGTAATAGTGGCGGACGGAACCGGCGCAGAACTCGCGACGGTCACCGGTGTGGCGAGCGCGGTTCGACCGGGCGAAGCCGAACATTCCGCCGAGGTGATCGCGCGGCTCGTGGGCGAGGCGCTCGCGGCGTGCGACATGGACGAGGCGATGCCGTCTGCGATCTGCGTGGGCGTCGCGGGCGTGGGTCGCGATGCGGAGTACTCGGCGTTCGAGGAAGCGCTGTCGAAGCGGTCGCTCGCCGACGAACTGGTTGTCCTCCCCGATGCGGTGATCGCGCTCAACGATGCCTTTGCCGAGGAGGCTGGGATCGTCCTGATCTGCGGCACGGGCTCGATGGCGTACGGCCGCGGTCCGAGCCAGAAGATGGCGCGCTGCGGCGGATGGGGCCCCGTGTGCGGTGACGAAGGAAGCGGCGCGTGGATCGGGCGTCGCGCGCTGAGCGTCATCACGGCCTCGGCCGACGGTCGCGAGCCCGAGACCGGGCTGCTCGCGGCAATCCTGGCGCATCTTCAGCTCGAGAGTCCGGACGAGCTCATCTCCTGGGCCGCGAATGCGACGCCGAGAGATTTCGCGCAGCTCGCGACACCGGTGATGACCGTCGCCGCGACGGGCGATCTCCGCGCGAACTCGTTGTGCACCCTCGCGACGGAAGAACTCGTGCTGCACGTGCGCACGCTCGCCCGTCAGCTGTTCACCGATGAGCGTGCCGCGGTTCCGGTGGCGCTCGCCGGCGGGATGTTCGGCCACGGGAGCTGGCTGCGCAAGCTCGTGGAAATGCGCCTCAAGAGCGCGGTTCCAGGCATGGTGCTGCACGCCGGGGATGTGGTGCCCGCGCGCGGGGCGGTGCGAACGGCGCTGGGGCTGCTCGCGCGCGCTTAGCGCGCTTCTGTCTCCTCGACCGTCGACTGAACGCCGTCACCTGACCGCTGTCAGGTGACGGCGTTCAGTCGGTTCTATTGCGGATCGGGCACCACCGGCAGCGTGTACACTTTCTTCAGCGCTTCCTGGTACTCCCCGAACAGCGCGTGGATCCCTTCGAACTCCTTCTTGACCGCCGCGCGATAATCGGGGTGCGTCGCGAAGTCGAATAGCAGCGACGCCATGGCCTCCGCGTCGATCACGAACCCCTTGTGTCCGACGTCGGTCAGTGCGTCGGCGAGCATTTCGTAGGTGTGATTCGGCGCGGTGCTCGTCTGCGCGCTGAAGCCGAGTCCTGGAACTGCGCTCGCGACAGTGCCGGTCTCCTCAAAGCCCTGCACCTTCCCCGGTTCTGACAGCACGTTGGTTCCGCCGTACTTCTTCAGGTAGGCGAATCCAACTTCCGCGAGCGTCGATTCGGATACTCCGTCGCGCGCCTCGCCGTAGTGGTCGATCTTCACTTTCGTGCCGGTTCCGAGCGCCGCCGCGCGCGCCGCGTCGTCGACCATTTTCGTCAGCTGTTCGAGATAGACAGCGTCGGGATAGCGAATATAGAAGTCGGCGACCGCGTGGTCGGGCACCACGTTCGGCGCGGCGCCGCCCTCGGTGATTATCCCCTGCACGCGTGACTCCGGGCGGATGTTGCTCCTGATCCCGTCGATGTTGTCGAAGAAGTGAATCGTCGCCGTGAGCGCGTTGCGGCCGTTCCACGCCGTCAACTGATGCGCGGGCGCGCCGCTGAACGTGTACTTGGTGCCGTTGATGTTCATGCAGCACGATCCGAATCCAGGTGCGGGTCGCGACGTTGCCGAGCTCGAGTGCGAGCGCACGATGATATCCGCGTCCTTGAACACGCCCGCCTTGAACATTTGCGTCTTCGCCGCCGGCGGCATCATCTCCTCACCGGGCGTGCCGTACATGATGACGCTGCCCGGCAGGTGATTCTTGGTGAGGTATTCCGCCATCGCGATCCCGGCGGCCATCCCGATCGGTCCCTGCGTGGAGTGCTGGTCGCCGTGGAACGCGCCCTTGGTGCCGCGCAGCGCGTCGTATTCGAGGATCACGCCGAGGTTCGGCGCACCGTTGTTCTTCTTGTAGCGTGCGACGAACGCGGTCTTCAGACCGCCGACGCCCATCTCGACGTCGAAATCGTGCGCCCTGAGATAGTCGGTGAGCTTCTTGATCGATTCGTACTCGACGAATCCGATCTCGGGATGCCTGGTGAGGTCGTCGCCCAGCGCGAGCAGCTCCTTGTCCATGAGCTCTTTCGCGCGCGCCGCGACCTGATCGCGCGCCGGGTTCGCGACGGTGAGTTTCGTGACCCAGCCGGGCACGTCGAGCGACTGCTCGAGCGCCGCCATTTTCCGGAGGACGTCTTTCGCCGCCTCGCGCTCCGTGGGAGTGTCCTGTGCCGCGAGCGACGACGCGGCGGCGAGCGAAAGCAGAGCAAGGAGTCGGAGCGAGCGCATCGAAAGTCCGGGAGAAGGGTGTCCCGGAATCTGCCTGCCGTGATGTATCATTAGCAATGTTCTCTGCGATTTCGCGACGCGTTCCGGGACTTGCGCTGGTCGTCGCGGTGTCGGTTCTGGCATGGATCGCCGAGCGGGCGCTCACGGCCGCCGTGGGTCACCCGACGCTCGAAGCCATCGTCCTGGCCATCCTGATCGGCGCGATCGTGCGCGCGTTCTGGTCGCCGCCGGCCCTCTTCGCACCGGGCATCGCGTTGGCCGCCGGATTCCTTCTCGAGCTCGCGATCGTGCTGCTCGGCTTCGGCGCCGATCTGCAGCAGTTCATCAAGGCCGGCCTGCCGCTCGTCGCGTCGATAGTCGGCGTGGTGGTCGCCGCGATCGTCACCGGGGTCGCCATCGGGCGCGCGCTGGGCCTGTCACCGGTGCACGCGCTGCTGGTGGCCTGCGGCAATGCGATCTGCGGCAACTCGGCCATCGCGGCGCTGGCTCCCGTGCTCGGCGCGAAGAAGGACGAGGTCGCCTCGGCGATCGCCTACACCGCCGTGCTCGGCGTGGTGGTGATCCTCTGCCTCCCGTTCCTGGCGCCGGCCTTCGGACTCAACGACTACCAGTACGGCATCCTCGCCGGCCTCACCGTGTACGCCGTTCCACAGGTCATCGCGGCCGCGTACCCGGTCAGCCTCCTCGCCGGCAACACGGCGACGCTCGTGAAACTCGTGCGCGTACTGCTCCTGGGTCCACTCATCGTCGCACTCTCGTTGCGCGAGCGGAACCGCGCGCGACGCGCACACAAAGCGCTGGCGGAGACGCCCACGCACGCCCTCGTGCAGACGGGTTTCGGCGCACTCGTTCCGTGGTTTGTGGTCGGCTTCATGATCGCGGGCGCGATGCGGTCGGCTGGGGCGGTGAGCACGCCGTTCGTCGACTCGGCCCGAGATTCGGCGAGGGCCCTGACCGTACTCGCCATGGCCGCGCTCGGCCTGAATGTCGATATCCACGCGATTCGCAAGGTCGGCCCGAAGGTCGCAATGACCGTCACGGCATCACTCGCGGTGATGGTGACGATCGCGCTCGTGATCGTGCGCTGGCTTCCGCGCTGAGCGGCTGGTCAGGTTCGCGACCCGGTCAGAAGATCCTGCTCAGGCCAGCACCTTCCGAAGAAAAGTAAGCGTCCGCGAAAACGAGAGCGCCGCGGCGGCCGCATCGTACACCTGCGGCCGCGTGTCGTTGAAGAACGCATGATCCGCCTCGTACTCGTGCACTTCGAAACTGCCGCCGGCCTTCTTCACCGCGTGCGCCAGCGCGTGCACGGAAGCCAGCGGGACACCCTTGTCCCGAGTCGCGAAATGCCCGAGCACCGGCACCTTCACCCGCGCCGGCACGATCTCCACTTTCGGATGGATCCCGTAGAAGTCCACCGCCGCATCGATCACGTCGGGATGTTCCTGCGCCGCGAACAGCGCGAGCTGCCCGCCCATGCAGAATCCGAGCGCGGCAACCTTCTTCGGCTTCACGGACGCGTGCGCCCTCAGGTAGGTCGCCGCGCCTCGCAGGTCCTTCCCCGCCTCGGCGATGTTCAGGGCCATCAGCAGTTTCCCCGCCTGGTCCGGGCTCGTCGTGCGCTCGCCGTGATACAGGTCCGGCGCCAGCGCGACGAATCCCTCCGCGGCAAACCGGTCGGCGAGCGTCTTGATGTGGTCCACGAGGCCCCACCACTCCTGCACCACGATCAGCCCGGGCCCACTCCCCTTGGACGGCAGGGACAGATATCCGTCGCACGTGTGTCCGTTCGTCGGGAACTGCACCATCGATCCACTCATATCGGTGCTCCTTTGACCTTGTCCGGAAACTCTCCTTCCCAACGCGCCATCACGGCGGTGGCAAGGCAATTGCCAAGAAGATTCACGGCGGTGCGCGCCATGTCGAGGAGCGCGTCGACGCCAAGCAACACCGCCACCACGGTCAGCGGCAACCCGAACATCGTGAGCGCGCCCGACAGGATCACGAGGGCGGCCCTGGGAACCGCGGCAACCCCCTTGGACGTCAGCATCAGCGTCAGCATCATCAGCAGCTGCCGGCTGACGGGCATGTCGATCCCCGCGGCCTGCGCCGCGAACACGCTCGCGACGGCAAGGTAGAGCGTGGACCCGGCGAGGTTGAACGAGTATCCCGTCGGCAGCACGAATGCGATGATGCGCTTCGGAAGGCCGAACTCCTCGAGCCGCTCCATCGCCAGCGGGAGCGCCGCCTCGCCCGACGCCGTCGAGAACGCGATCAGCGAAGGCTCCTTCACGGCGCCCCAGAACTTGCGGACGGGAATTCGCGACACGATCGCGATGGGCAGGTACACGAGCAGCACGCACGCGATGCACGCGCCGTACAGGGTGCCGACGAGCACCGCCAAGTTGCGCAGCACCGACAGTCCGCTCGCGCTGACGGTCATCGCGATCGCGGCGCCGATGCCGAACGGCGCGAACGACATCACGAGCGCCGTGAACTTGAACATCACTTCGGCGAGCGACTCGCAGAAGTCGAGCATCATCTGCTTCGGCTTTCCCTGCACGCGCGCCAAGGCGACCGCGAAGAGGATCGCGAAGAAAACGACCTGCAGCACCTGGTTCGTGGCCGCGGACTCGAAGAAGCTCTGCGGCACGGTGTGCTCCACCACGCTCGTGATGCTCACCTCGGTCTTCGCCAGCTCGACGCCCTTGTCCGCGGTCGCGGCGGCGAGGCTCACGCCTACGCCCGGCTTGACCACGTTCACGGCGACGAGGCCGATGACCAGCGCGATGGTGGTCACAACCTCGAAATACACGATGGACCGGAACGCCAGCCTGCCCACGCGCTTCATGTCGTCGCCGTGCCCCGCGATGCCCACCACGAGCGTGCCGAAGATCAGCGGCACGATCAGCGACTTGATCATCCGCAGGAAGATGGACGAGACCGCCTTCTCGGCGATCGCGACGTTCGGATAGGCGGACGCCGGAAAGAAGTAGCCAAGGGCGATGCCGAGGATCATGGCGATCGCGATCCACTGCGTGGAGCTGAGTTTCTTCATCTCGGTTCGTTCTGGGTTGGCGCTCAGGAACGCTGGGGAGATCCGCTGCGGAGCGTCGAGTTCTTGTAGCCGTAGAAGAAATACAGGACGAGCCCGATCACGAGCCAGATGCCGAACCGATGCCACGCCTGCACCGGCAGGCCCTGCATCACGTACACGCAGGCGAGCGCCCCTCCGATGCACACGGGCCACACGAAGGGCACGCGGAACGGTCGCTTCCGGTCGGGATCGGTCTTTCGCAGCACGAGCACGCCGATGCACACCAGCGCGAACGCGAACAGCGTGCCGATGTTCGTCAGGTCGTACGTCTCGCCGGCGTCGCCGATCAGCGCCCAGGTCGCCACGAACACGCCCGTGATGATCGTCGTGATGTGCGGCGTGCGGTACTTGGGATGGATCTTCGCCGCGAACCGCGGCAGCAGTCCGTCGCGCGCCATCGCCATGAAGATGCGCGGCTGGCCGTACTGGAACACCAGCAGCACCGCCGACATCGAGATCACGGCGCCGAGCGAAATGAACCAGCTGAAGCGCTGAAGCCCGGCCTGGTTGAACGCCGTCGCGAGAGGGTCGTTCGAGAGCAGTTTCTGGTAGGGCACGATGCCCGTCGCCACGGCGCCGACGATCACGTAGATGACCGTGCACACCGCCAGCCCGATCATGATCCCCCGCGGCATGGTCCGCTGCGGGTTCTTGGTCTCCTCGGCGGCCGTGGAAATCGAGTCGAATCCGATGTACGCGAAGAACGCGATCGCCGCGCCCTGGTGGATCCCTTCCCAGCCGTGTGGCGCGAACGGATGATAGTTCGCCGTGTCGATGTGCTGCACGCCGATGAACACGAACACGGCGAGCACCACCAGCTTCACCGCCACCATCACGTTGTTCACCCGCGCGCTCTCCCGCACGCCGAGCACGAGCAGCCAGGTGATCAGTCCGACGATCACGAACGACGGCACGTTGATCAGCACCGCCACGCCGCCGATGTGCGGCGCCGTGTGCATCAGCGCCTTCAGCGGCGAATCAGGAGGCGCGAGCAACACCTCGCGGTATCCGTGCACCAGCCAATCCGGCATGCTGATGCCGAACCCGCTCATGAGCGATACGAAATATCCGCTCCACGCGATCGCCACCGCGACGTTCCCCACGGCGTACTCGAGGATCAGGTCCCACCCGATGATCCAGGCGACGATCTCGCCCAGCGTCGCGTACGAATACGCGTACGCGCTTCCCGCCTGCGGAATCATCGCGGCGAGCTCGGAGTAGCACAGCGCCGCCAGGGCGCACACGGCGCCGAGCAGGATGAACGAGACGATCAGCGCCGGGCCCGCGCCGTACCGGATGATCGTCACGCCGTCGGGCCCCACCTGTCCCGCGGCCGCAGTCCCCAGTGTCGAAAAAATACCGGCGCCAATGACGGCGCCGATACTCAACATCACAAGGTCGCCGACTCCGAGCTCGCGACGCAGGCCGCTGGTCTCGCTCTCGGCCATGAGATCGGCGATGGGCTTGCGGCCGAAGAGAGTTTTCATTGACCCCGAAGGCAAATGCAGCCGGAAGCCGGAAGCCGGAAGCCGGAGAACGGAAGGCATGCGTGCATCTCAGCGACGCAGTCTTCCGGCTTCCGGCTTCCGGCTTCCGGCATTTGTGGATCTAGATGAACAGCGGAGCAAGCACCAGCGTAATCGTCGACAGCAGCTTTATCAGCACGTGCAGCGACGGGCCCGCCGTATCCTTGAACGGATCGCCGACGGTGTCACCCACCACAGCCGCCTTGTGCGCGTCGGACTTCTTTCCGCCGTACACGCCGGTCTCGATATACTTCTTCGCGTTGTCCCAGGCGCCGCCGCCGTTGTTCAGGAATCCGGCCATCAGGATTCCCACCACGGTCGCGATCATCAGGAAGCCGGCCACCGCCTCGGCGCCGAGCAGGTGATCGTCACCGCCGAGCGCCTTGAAGATCAGGCCGACGGCGATCGGGAAAATGAGAACCAGCGCGCCGGGGAGCACCATCGCCTTCAGTGCCCCAACCGTCACGATGTCCACGCATGTGGCGTAGTCGGGCTGCTCGGTACCCAGCATGATCCCGGGACGCTCCTTGAACTGGCGGCGCACTTCGGTGATCACGCTCTGCGCGGCCTTGGAAACGGCCGTGAGTGCGAGCGACGAGAACCAGAACACGAGCATGCCGCCGAGCAGCGCTGCGCCGAAGACCTGCGGCTTGCTCAGGTCGACGTGCATGCGGACGCCGTTGTTGTAGTTGCGGACTTCGTCGAGATACGCCGAGAACAGCAGGAACGCCGCGAGGGCCGCCGATCCGATGGCATAGCCCTTCGTGAGCGCCTTGGTCGTGTTGCCGACCGAGTCGAGACGGTCGGTCTTCTCGCGAATGCTCTCCGGCTGCTTCGACATTTCCACGATGCCGCCGGCGTTGTCCGTGATCGGGCCGAACACGTCCATCGCGAGGATGTAGCCGCAGGTGCCGAGCATGCCCATCGTCGCGACCGCGGTGCCGAACAGCCCGCCCGCAGCCTCGCCGTCGATCATGATGCCGCTCGCGCGGCCGATCATGAAGCTCGAGACCAGCGCGATGACGATCGTGATCACCGGCATCACGGTGGACTCCATGCCCACCGAAAGACCCATGATGATGTTCGTCGCCGGGCCCGTGCGCGATGCGTCCGCGATCGTCTGCACCGGGCGATACCGCTGTTCCGTGTAGTACTGCGTGATGAAGACGAACGCGATGGACGTCGCGACGCCGACGAGCGCGCAGAGGAAGAAGTGCCACCACGCGTCCGGCGCGGCCTCCGACACGAGCAGCCACTTGCACGCGAAGAAGATGCCGATCGAGACGAGGAACGCCGTGAGGTAGTATCCGCGGTTCAGCGCGTCCATCGGATCGGCGTCTTCCTTCGTGCGCACCGACATGATGCCGATGATCGAGGCGACGAGGCCGAACGACATGATCACGAGCGGGAGCAGGATCCCCGCCACGCCGAAGCTCTTGTACAGCACGACGCCGAGAATCATCGCGCCGATGTTCTCGGCGGCGGTGCTCTCGAACAGGTCGGCGCCGCGGCCGGCGCAGTCGCCGACGTTGTCACCCACGAGGTCCGCGATGACGGCCGGATTGCGAGGATCGTCTTCCGGGATTCCAGCCTCGACCTTTCCGACGAGGTCGGCGCCGACGTCGGCGGCNNGCCTTGGTGTAGATACCGCCGCCAAGCTGCGCGAAGAGCGCGACGAACGACGCGCCGAACCCGTACCCGACGATGAGGAACGGGATCTTCTTGGCCCACTCGGTGTCGCCGGCCGGGGCGAGCATCGAAAGAATCGCGAAGAGACCACCCACGCCGAGGAGCGACATGGCAACGGTGAACAGACCCGACACCGCACCACCGCGCAGCGCCGTCTGCAGCGCCGCGTTGAGCGACGACGTCGCCGCGGCCGCCACCCGGATGTTCGCGCGGATCGAGACCCACATGCCCATGAAGCCCGCGATGCCGGAGCTCAGCGCGCCCAGCAGGAACGACAGGGTGATGTAGATCGCGAGCGACGTGCTGCTGCTGACCGGGTCGGTCGGCGCGCTCTTGCGCAGCACGCCGTAACCGACCGCGAGCAGCGCGGCGACGGCGACGGCGAGAATAGAAATCGTCTTGTACTGACGCGCCAGGTAGGCTTCGGCGCCTTCCTGGATCGCGTCGGAGATCTTTCGCATCTCGGGTGTGCCGGTCGGGCGCGCGAGGACCCACTTCGCGAGGCCGACGGCGAAGACGAGCGCACCGATGCTCGCGCCGAGGATGATTGTGATGAGTGTGGACTGCGACGGCTGCATGTTATAAGACGGATGACGGATGGCAGGGGGCAGACGGCAGGCTGACAGCCCTGCGACTGCGGGAACGAAACGACAAACTCAACCGGCCGCGGACGATTTTCCGCCGCGCTGCCAGAGGTAATAGACCGGCACGCCGAGCACCACGAGTGCGAGGCCCGAGAGCGCCTGGACGCGGGTCTTGTCCGCCACGAGCAGCGTGATGGCGATGCCGCTCGCGAACAGGATGTAGAGTGCCGGGAGCACGGGATATCCCACGGCGCGGTACGGCCGGGGCTCATCCGGCCGCTTGACGCGGAGGATGAACAGGCCGATCGTCGTCAGCGCATAAAAGAGCAGCGCCGCGAAGATCACGTAGTCGAGCAGCTGGTTGTACGTGCCCGTCAGGCAGAGGAGGCTCGTCCACACCGACTGCGCGATGAGCGCGAAGGCGGGAACCGAGTTTTTGCTCAGCACGCCCGCCTTCTGGAAGAACAGCCCGTCGCGCGCCATCGCGTAGTAGACTCGCGCGCCGGAGAGGATCAGGCCGTTGTTGCAGCCGAACGTCGAGATCAGGATGGCGCCCGCCATGATCGCCGCACCGTTCGCGCCGAAGATGTACTCCATNNCGCCGTGCAGCGGCAGCACGCTCAGATAGCCGAGGTTCGCGAGGATATACAGCGCCGACACGAGCACCGTGCCGAGGAGCAGGGCGCGCGGGAGATTCTTCTGCGGGTTCTGCACTTCGGCGGCCGCGAACGTGGGCGAATGCCACGAGTCGGCCGAGAAGAGCGAGCCGACGAGCGCCGATCCGAACGTGATGACGAACAGCGAGCTCCATTGCGGCGAACCCGCGAACCAGTTCGTCCCGAAGTTCGCCGTGACCGCCGCTGGATTGCGGCCGATCGTCAGGGCCAGCAGCACGAGCGCCGCGAGCGAAAGGGTCTTGATGACCGTGAGCGTGGTCTGCACGAGCTTCCCTTCCCTCACGCCGCGCAGGTTGATCCAGGTGAGCACCCAGATCGTGACCAGGGCGGCGAGCCGCTGCGGCGAGAGCCCGAGGTCGATCGCCGACCCATCGGACGTGTGCAGCGTCATGTGCGGGAACCACGAATACGTATCCGCGGTGACGGCCGGCCAGAGGACGCCGAGGAACTTCCCGAATCCGACGGCGACTGCCGCGATCGTACCGGTCTGAATGACGACGAACAGCGTCCAGCCATACAGGAAGCCCATCAGCGGACTCATCGATTCCCGAAGGAACGTGTACATCCCGCCGGCGCGCGGATACATCGCCGCGAGTTCGCCATAGGCCAGCGCGCCGAGGACCGTGATGATCCCGGTCAGGATCCACGCGATCAGCAGCCATCCCGGGGACCCGAGCGTCCGCCCCATGTCGGCGGCGACGATGAAGACGCCGGAGCCGATCATGGAGCCGGCCACGAGCATCGTGGCGTCCGTCAGCGTGAGCGCTTTGACGAACTGAGGTTTCGCGCCTGTGTCGGGGGATGACATAAGCGGGGAAAGTTACTGGCCTGACAGGGGTTACGGAAGAGAATTTCGTCGCTTTTCTTCGGCCCCTTCGCAGTGCGCGCCGCGGTCGGTCCCGTCGGATTCGCTGCGTCGGGCTCCGCTCGTTTAACGCTTCGAGCCGCGCGCTTCGCACGCGAATCTCTCGCTACTCGCTAAGCCCGCCTCCGCGAACCCGGCGGTCCCTCCCTGCACAGCTCGGCGCGACGGTCAGGAAACGACCTCGAGGCGCGACGCAATCCTGCTTCGGGATTGGAGCACGCGGGCGAGGCCGGAGATGGGCGCGGCACTCGAACAATGGGCTACGCCCGCGTCACCCTGCGTTCGGTCCGGCCGTGGAATTCTGGGACGGCGCAAATGTGCCAGCACCGCACGGGCCGCAATCGCTGAAACCATCCCTCAAGCGTGCGCTCGGCCAGGGAGGGATCGGTGGTGTCGCGGAGGCGGACCCTTGAGCGTAGCGAGAGATTCGCGCGCGCAGCGCGCGGCTCGAAGCGTTAAACGCGATTGGGTCCGGCGCAGCGATACCACCGAGCCCGACCGCGCGGGCACAACTACGGAGCTTCTGCCGTAATCCAGGTCGTGTCGCGAACGGGCGTGCCGTCCCACTTAACGGCCGGACGGAACTTCACTTCCTTCAGCATCATCTCGATCTTCCTGTTGTAATCGCGATCCTTCGACTCGTTCCACCGCAACAACGTCGTGTTCCCCCTCTCATCGACGTCGAAATACGCGATGAGCTTGTAGGGACGGACCTTGGCGGGAACCGGGATCGGGAGGATCGCCAGGTTCGTGACCGTCGGCGGGTAGGTTCGCCCCGCTCCACCGCCCGTGCCGGGACCGTTCGCGGATCCGCGGCCGGTGCCATCACCCGAGCCGACGCCGCCGCCCGTGCCTGGGCCATTGCCGGCCGTTCCGTCGTGACCCGAGCCGCCGCCCGTGCCCACCACCTGACTCGCGTCCTTCGTGGCTTCGGGTGCGGGCGTTGCCTTGGGCGGCTCGGGCTTGGGCTGCTCCGGCGGCGGAGGCTTGATGACCGGCGGCACCACGAGCTGTGGCTGCTTCACTTGCGGAGGCGGCGTGGGCGGCTGGACCTGCACGAAACGCGTGCGCTCCTGCACCACTCCGCCGGAACCGTTGTTGCCGCCGCCACCGCCGCCGGCCGGGCCGGGACCGCCTCCGCCCATCTTCTGCTCCATCACGTTCTTCGCCCACCACGGACCGATGAGCAGCAGAATGATCAGCAGGTGGACCAGGACGGAGCCCAGCGAGCCCCCGAAGCTGGACTGCTTCGGGAGCGGCATTCCCACCGGGCCGCGATATCGCGGCCGCTCGCGGGATTCTCGATCAAGGGTTCCTGGCGTCATATCCCGTAATGATACGACGGACGAACCCCAAAAGGTTCGTCCGTCGCATCACTTCTTCGAAGATCCGCTGATCTTTTCTACTTCGCTGCCGGCTTGGGCACCGCGGCGATGACCTTCACGCCGGCGCCGCGCGCCTGATCCATCGCGAAAATCACGTCCTGATAGGTGACCTCGGGATCACCCTTGAAGAACAGGATCTTCGTGGGGCGCACATCGTAGATCTCCTTGAGACGCGCACCGAGCCCCGCCTTCTCGACCGGCGCCTTGTTGATCGCGAACGTCGGGCCCGGCAGAACTTCGAGCACGATCTGGTCGGGCTTCGCGTTCGGCGGTTCCTTCGTCGGCGTCGGATCGGGGAGCTGTACGTCGATGGCCTTCCGGCTTAGCGGGATGATCATCATGAAGATGATGAGCAGCACGAGGAGCACGTCGATCATCGGCGTGACGTTGGGCTCGTTGGTGAGCCCCCGGTCACTGCCACCTGCAGCCATTGACATTAAGGTTTTCCTCCCTTCTTCATGCCTTCCTGCAGCACGTTGTCGCCTTCAACCGTCGACTTCGTGCCCGGGATCGGATCGGAGATCATGCCGGTCACGCGCACGCCGGAATGTGCGGCGATGTCGATCGCGTCGATGACCTTCGAATACTTCAGATCCTTGTGCGCCTTCAGGTACATGATCTTGTCCACCTGCCGCTTGTCGTAGATCTCCTTGAGCTTGTCACCGAGATCCGCGTTCGGCAGAGGCTTCTTGTTCAGGTAGTACTGGCCGTCCTTGTCGATTCCGAGCACCTGATCCTGCTCTTCCTCGGGGTGCGGCTTGAGGTTCTGTGCCTGCGGGGGGATCGCGTTGAAACCGGCGTTCATTGCGGGAATGACGATCATGAAGATGATCAGCAGCACGAGCATCACATCGATCATCGGCGTGACGTTCGGCTCCGCCTTTACACCGCCCCCTCCCATGGACATCGACATCGGAAGTGCTCCTTATGCAGCGAGGGGGGTCAACTCAGACCGCAGACTTCCCGGCGTTTTGTGCGGCCGTGTTGAACTCACGCGTGAAGCGCGAGCGGCCGAACTCGCCGGACACACCCTTGATCAGATAGTCGATCATTTCCTTCGACGAGTAGGTCATTTCCGCCGTGATGTTGTCGACCTTCGTCTGGAAATAGTTGTACGCCCACACCGCCGGGATGGCGACGAGAAGACCGAACGCCGTCGTGATCAGTGCTTCGGCGACGCCCGCGCCGATCGAGCTGATCGATCCGCCGCCGCCCGCCGCCATGCCTTCGAAGGCGTTGACGATACCCATCGTGGTTCCGAGAAGTCCGACGAACGGAGCCGTCGCGCCAACCGTCGCCAGCACGCCCAGTCCGCGCTTGATGAGCACGATCGTCATCAGCATTTCGCGCTCGACCGCGCGTTCCGCCGAGTTGATGTCGGCGACCGTCACCGAGCCGTCCTGGATCAGCGGCTTGATTTCAGCGAGCGCGTTGCCGAGCACGCGGGCGACATGCGACTTCTTGTAGCTCTGCGCCAGGTTGATCGCTTCCGTGAGGTTGTCCTCCTCGAGGAACTGCGAGAACTCGGGCGCGAACTTGCGGGTCTGGGCCTGCGCGGAACGCAGGTAGAACCACTTGGAGATCATGATCGTGAGCGAGTACAGCGACATCACGAGCAGCGTATACACGATGCCCTTCGCAAAGCCGCCCATCGAAGCGAACATCTGGGTCAATGAAATCTGCATTTCTCAGCTCCTGACGCGTGAAATGAAAGGCGCGGGGTAACGCGGGTTACTTGATGATGTTGAACACGAACGGCTGCTGCACC
>PMYN01000045.1:26590-38429 GCA_003171215.1 Gemmatimonadota bacterium
GCCGACTTCAGGATGTCCGGGTAACGCGGCGTCGGGGAGCCATTGACGGCCATCACCGGCTTTTCCACCTGATACTCGAAGTAGGTCTGGTTCTCGACCGGTGCAGCGCCGACGACGCCCTTCTCGCGTCCGCCTGCCTGCCCCTTGCCGGTGAAGTCCGCCTCGTTCGTGACCTTCTTGCTGAGGTCGATGTCGGGGAGGACGTCGGGGATGTTCACCGGAGCGGTGAGCGTCTGGAACCCCTTCGGCGGAGGCGCCACCATGACCTCGGGCGGCTTCTCCTTCGGCGGAGGCGGCTCGTCCTTCTTGACTTCGACGAAGTCGACCTTCTGTTCGATCTTCTCCTTCTTCTGGCCCGCGTTCAGCGTGGCCTNNTTGGACTCGAGCAGGTTGTTGAACAATGTCCGTACCCCGTCTTACTGGTGGACTCGGACTGCGAGAGGGTGCGATGGGAGAGAACCTATTGTTCCCTACGCGCCGTCGATAGGGATTTTCATTAAGATTCGCTTAATGCGAAGTTAGAACTTGAAGTCGGTCGGCAGACGGCGGACGGCAGTTGGGATGGCGGACAGCGGACGGCAGTTAACCGCCGTCCGCCGTCTGCCGACTGCCGTCCACGATTGGAAGCGCCGGAATGGTCACCGCAAAGCCGCTCCCTCGGCCCAGTCTCGAAGAGACATTGATCGACCCGCCGTGGGCCTGGGCGATCCATTGCGAAATCGCGAGACCGAGGCCCACGCCCCCTCGCTCGCCGCCACGCGATCGCACGCGGTCGACGCGCCAAAAACGGTCGAAAATGAACGGGAGATCGGCGCCGGCTATTCCGATGCCCGTGTCCTTCACCGTGAAGACCGCCCCACCGACGGTGGATTCGAGGGTGAGCTCGACCTTGCCGCCTTTCGCGGTGTACTTGATCGCGTTCGTCACGAGGTTCAGGAAGAGCTGGCGGAGGCGAACGCGGTCGCCGAGGACGGTCACGTGCTGCAGGACCGGCACCGAGACCAAAATGCCGGCGGCCTCGCCGAGGATATTCGCGGTCTCGGCGACCTCCCGCACGAGTGGCTCCATCTCGACGGGCTCGCGATGCAGGTCGAACCGGCCTTCGTCGGCGCGCGCCAACGTGAGAAGGGATTCCACGAGGTCGGCCATGCGCGTGGTTTCCTGCAGGCCTTCTTCGAGTGCGACGAGCTGGTCGGTGCTGCCCTGCCGGGTGGTCATCGCCCGTTCGATATCCGCGCGGAGCACCGTGAGCGGGGTTTTCAGTTCGTGGCTGGCGTCGGCGGTGAACCGGCGGAGGGCGGCAAAGCTCGTCTCGAGGCGGCCGATCATCGCATTGAGTGTCGTGCCGAGGCGGCCGATTTCGTCGCCCAGGTCCTCGACGGGAATTCTGCGGTGCAGCGAGCGCCCATCGCTGATCGCCTCGACGTCGTTCACCATCTGGTCGATCGGCTGCAGCATGCGGCCGGCGAGCGTCCACGCGGTCACCGCCGAGATCAGCAGGATGATCGGGGCGACCACGAGCGAGAGGAACAGCACCTGCGCTGTCGCGACATCGAGCGGCTCCGTCGAGACGCCGGCGACCACCCACCGCACCGCGGACGTCGCCGACTGCGGTTCGGCCTTCGCCACGAGCAGGAGTTGCTTTCCCTCGTCGTCGAGCGTGACCAGCGAGTCGGCGCCGCTTTGGATCCTGAAGGCGATCGAAAGTTTGCGCTGGTCATTCTCGCTCAGGGTGCTCACCGCGGGCGAGAGATAGAGGACGTGGGTCGCGTCGGCGATGAGCACGTAGCCGGGCAGCACGTCGAGCGTCGCCTTGAAGCGCGGGGTGAGCTCGCGACCGGTGAGCTCGCGACCGGTGAGCGAGTCGGTCGTCATCGTCATCGGCTCGTTGCCCACGCCGGTGAGCCGGAGCATGCGGATGCCGAGGTCCGCCACGGCCGCCGCGCGTTCGCGAAGATCCTGAAACGCCACGGCTCGGCGCTCCGCCCACACCACGGCGGAGAACGCGAACATCGTCCCCGCGAACGCGAGCGCGTAGCTCACGGTGATGCGCGTGCGAATCGATGCCATGCGCTGTCGCCCCCTACTCCTTGATCACGTAACCCACGCCGCGCACCGTCGTGATCATCCGCTTTCCCTTCCCCGAGTCGATCTTCTTGCGCAGGTGGTTGATGACGACGTCCACGATGTTCGTGCCGGGATCGAAGTGATAGCCCCACGCGTATTCGGTGATCAGCGTGCGACTCATCACGCGGCCCTTGTGGCGGCAGAGGTACTCGAGGACGAGGAACTCCTTCGGCGTGAGTTCCACGAGCACACCGCCGCGGCGCACTTCGCGCGCGTCGAGGTCGACCTCGAGGTCGGCGACCTTCAGGACCGGCGTGGCGAGCACGCGCGGGCGGCGCGCGAGTGCTTCGATTCTGGCGAGCAGTTCCTCGAACGCGAACGGCTTGGTGACGTAGTCGTCGGCGCCGGCCCGCAGCGTCTCGACCTTCGCGTCGACGGCGTCCTGCGCCGTGAGCACGAGCACCGGACGCTCGAATCCGCGCGCCCTGAGATTGCGCAGCACCTCGAGTCCCGACCGCCCGGGCAGCCGCATGTCGAGCACGACGAGATCGTACGGCTGGCTGCGCGCGAGCGACTCGCCCTCCTCACCGTCGGCGACGAGATCGACGCTCCAGCGCTGTTCCTCGAGCCCGCGCTTCACGAACTGTCCGACCGTCGGGTCGTCCTCGATCACGAGGACTCTCATGGGGCTCCGACACCAGCCGGCCGCTCGAAGCCGTACTCGCGAATCTTCCGGTAGAGGGTCTTCGCCGAAATGCCGAGGAGGCTCGCAGCCTTGCCCTGGTGCCAGCTCGTGCGCTGCAGCACGGCCGCGATGTGGCGGCGCTCGACTTCCTGCAGCGAGAGCGCCGCATCGTCCGCGGACGAACCGGAGCGCACCGCCGCCGGGAGCGGCAGGTCGTGCGCGTGGATGATCCCGCCGCCCGCGAGCAGCACGGCGCGCTCGAGCACGTTGCGCAGCTCCCGGAGGTTTCCGGGCCACGAATAACCCTGCAGCGCCTCAATGGCCTCGGAGGCCAGCGAAGGCCCCTCCAGCCCGCCGAACTCGCGCACGAACGCCTGCGCGAGGATCGCGATGTCCACCGAGCGCTCGCGGAGCGGCGGCAGCGCGATGCGGACGTGGCCAAGCGAATCGAACAAGTCGGCGCGGAACGAGCCGGCGCGCACCGCCGCGGGGAGTTCCGTACCGGCGGTCGCGATGAAGCGCGTTTCGGTCTCGATCCGGTGCTTCGAGCCCACGCGGCGGAACGATCCCTCCGCCAGCGTTTCCGCCAGCGCGGCCTGCGCGAGCGGATCGAGCAGCTGCACGTCGTCGAGCACGAGCGTCCCGCCGGCCGCGGATTCAACCAGCCCGATCGCCGCCGTCACTCCGCCCGACGGCTCGTCATCCGCAGGACGTTCCATGCCGAACAGGTCGACCGCGGCGCGACCGCCGGTCATCGCGGCGCAGACCGCGTCCACGAGCGGACCCGCGGCGCGCGACGAGTGTGCATGGATGTAGCGCGCGAGCTCGCTCCTGCCCGTGCCGGCTTCGCCCGTGATCAGCACCGGTGCGTCGCCCGGCGCCGCGTGCCGCGCGAGCGCCAGCACGGCCTGCATGGGCGCGTACACCGAGGTGAAGTCGCGCGCGGCATCGACACGCGAGAGCCGCGTGTTGAGCCGCAGGTTGTCGCTCGTGAGCCTCCGCTTCTCCCACGCGCGCCGCACGAGCACGTCGATCTCGGCCAGGCGATACGGTTTCGAGACGTAGTCGTACGCGCCGAGCTTCATCGCGGCGATCGCCGTGTCGACCGTGCCGTTGCCGGTGATGATGATGCATTCGGGCGGCGAGGGATTCTCGCGCACCTGGCGCAGCACCTCGAGGCCGTCGAGCTTCGGCATCACGATGTCGAGGAGCGCGACGTCGAACGGCTGCGAATGCAGGGCGTCGAGCGCAGCGCGCCCGTCGAGCGTCACCGTGACCTTGTGGCCGCGGCCCGCGAGGTAGCTCTGGAGCAGTTCGCCGAGATTGGCTTCGTCCTCGGCGATGAGGACGCGTATCGGCTGTTCGCCCGTCACCGATGCTCCACGATCGGCAACAGCACGCGGAAGGTGCTCCCCTGGCCGAGTGCGCTGTCCACTTCGATCCGGCCGCCGTGCTCCTGGATGATGCCGTAGCAGATCGAAAGTCCAAGGCCGGTGCCGCGGCCCGGCGCCTTCGTCGTATAGAACGGCTCGAAGATCTTCGAGAGCTCCGAGCGCGCGATGCCGTGCCCCTGATCGATGACCTCGGCGATCACGCCCTCCTCGGGAGTCGTCCCGCGGCGGGTGCGAATCGTGATCAGTCCGCGCTCGCCGACAGCGTCCATCGCGTTGAGCAGGAGTGCCATGAAGACCTGCACGAGCTGCTCGTTGTTCGCCTGCGGCACGCGCGCGAGATTGGCGTCGAGTTCCGTGATCACCGTGAGCCCCTTGAAGCGCACGTGGTGCTTGAGGAGCAGCAGCGTGCGCTCGATGACGTCGTTGAGGCTGACGCGCTCCTTCAGCGCCTGCTTGGGCCGGCTGAAGTCGAGCAGGCCATCGACGATCTGCTTGCAGCGTGAGACCTCGTTGTCGATGATCTGCAGATACTCGTTCGCGTCGTTCGGGATCGCGCTGCCGGCCTTCTTCACGTCTTCGAGCTTGAAGCCGAGGCTCTCCGCGCACGCGGCGATCGTCGCGAGCGGGTTGTTGATCTCGTGCATCACGCCGGCGGCGAGCTGCCCGATGGCCGCGAGCTTCTCGGCCTGCGCGAACCGCTGCTGCGCTTCCTTCCAGTCGGTGACGTCCTCGCCGATGGTGATGACGTGCGTCACCGCCGAATCGCCGAGGCGCATCGGGATCTTGGTGATGCGATAGGTGCGGAGCTCGCCGGTGGCGAGCGATTCCATCTGGTATTCCTGGATGCGGCCGGTCGTGAACACATCGTCGAACTCACGACGCAGCATCTCGGGCGGCTGGCGATGCAGGATCTCGAAGATCGTCCGGCCGATCGCCTCTTCGCGCGAGACACCCTGCATGCCGGTTTCGCGCTTGCGATTCCACGCCTGAATGCGATACTCGCGGTCGATCACATACAGGCCGAGCGGCAGCGAGTCGATGATCTTCTCGGTGAAGATCCGCTCGCGATTGATCTCGGCGGTGCGCGCCTCGACTTCGTCCTCGAGCTGGCGATTCTTCGCCGCGTGCGCGATCTCGGGGCCGAGGAGATTCGCGACGGCGGTGACGAGCAGCGATTCCTCGTCATTCAGTTCGTGCTTCAGCCGCACCGTGAGCGCGCCGGCCTGGCCATCGCCCGAGCCGATCGCGACGACGAGCACCGAATCCTGCACCGGCCCCGGATGCGCGAGCCGCGCGTGAACCTGCGTTGCCGTGATGGTTGGATCGCCGGCTCCCCATGAGCGGACGAGTCCGTCCCTGGAATGCAGCCAGATCGCGCATTCCGGCACGCCGAGGACGCGCCGGAGCGATTCGAGCGACCGCGCGACGCTCTCTTCGAGCGGCTGATTCGACGCGAGTTCGGCGATGATCGCGGCAAGCGCCGGGAGTCCCCGGGACGGCGGGGACGGATGCGAACCGGCGGGCGACGCGGCGAGGGAGGAACTCACGGTGCGTGAAGGTACGCGCCGTGCGTACGCCGGACAAGATGACCGAACCCTGCGGATGGCGGCGGACCGGATGCTCGCGAACGTCCGTCCGGCACGCGCCGATATCAACCCGCTGACGGTGTTTCGAAAACCGTCGGAGTGCCGAGCGCTCCCTCGGATTTCACTCCGTCAATGGTCACGGTGATCGCCTCTCCTTCGATGAGAACATCGACGACGCGACCGCGAACGCGGACCCCCGTGATCTCGGCGTACTCGAGGCCGAATGGCAGCGGATCGATCGTCAGGCCCAGATCTCCTGCGTCGATCCCGATGACATGCCGGATGATCAGGTCGTTCAGCCACGCATGCTGCACATCGTCGGCTCCGCGAAATACGGATGCATGTCCGGTGAGCGGGTTGTAGTGCTCGTGCGAGTTCACCCGGTGCAGTTCGCCCTCGTGGAACATCATGCGCACGAACCGGCGCAGCAGCGCCGCCGCCTGGGCGCGAAGATGCGGCGCGTGCGTCCGCGCGACGTGGGCGAGGGCGTCGACGATTTCCGCGTTCACTTCGGGATGACTGCGTCCGTTCCACGGGTCTGCGGCACGCCGTGATTTCCACTCGCCTTCCGCGCTGAACCGCGGATCGTCGGCGGAGAGCGACGGAACCGGAAACGCCGAGAGGAACTCGGCGGGATTGAGCAGATGTTTCTCGAGCCCCGCGATGTGCTCGGCATCGACGATGTCGGTGCGATACGGCAGGAAACACCGCGCGTGCTTCACCCCCATGTGCGCATGGGTCTTCGCGTCGACGTCGCTGAACATCCCCACGGAGCCGTTCCACATCTTCTCGCGCACGGCGGTCCGTGTCCGCTCGGCCAGTCGTGTCCACCGCGATGCATCCTCGCCCGCGCCGGGCGCCGAGCGCTCGAGCCACCGGTAGAGCAGGTACGCGTACACGGCCGCCTCCGTCCCCTTGATCCGGCCGGCCCGGGCACCGCGCAGCTCGAGCGATGGATCGTCGCGGGCGATGTCGAACAATCCACTCCCTTCCCGATCCCGTTCGGAGGATAGCCACTCCGCCGCCGCGACCGCCTTGGGATGGACCTCCCGAACGAATGCTTCGTCCGGCCACACGGCGCCGAGCGCGCTCAGCCCCGATCCCCAATCCGTCGCCACGGGCTTCTCGAGGAACTCGCGCAGAATCTCGCGCGCGCCGGCCGCGTGCCCGCTCCACCGCAGTTCGCGCACCCTCCCGACCGCGTTCGCCGCATCCGCCGCGGGCGCGTGCGCATTCATTCGCAGCACGTACCAGCGATACCAGTAAAGCGATTCGATGTAGGGATCCGAGCAGCGGAACGTCGGCAGAGAGGCGAAATAGTCACCCCATCTCTTGCGACTCGCTCCGCCGAACGTCCCCAGCCGCGACCCCGATGGCGTGGTGTCCCCCTCCCGCGCGGCGTCGTCATCCGGCACGAGTCGCATCGCGAACGTCGCCGATGCCCCCGCGTACTCCACCTCGAGCGTCCGATGCACTGCCGCGAAGAACGTCCCTCCTTCCGGCGCATCCGCGTCTGCGCGCACCACCTTCGGCAGCACGCCTCCGCGCCACTGCTCGACGAACGGCGTGAGCTCCCAGGCCGGCTCGGGAATCTTGCCCTCGCTCCGCATCGCGCTCCACGAGGCCGCGCCGCCTACGCACGCGAGCTCGGCGCGCATACGCAACGCCGACGCGCCGGCTTCGTCCGTCTTGGCCGCGACCACGAACTGCAGCGCCCCATTCCACCGCGCCGACCCGCGTTCGACACGCGATGCGCGCTGGGCCGTCCACGCGACGAGATGGATTCGCTCCGGCCGGTACGCCGCGAATCTCCACTCGGAAACGAAAATGCCGCCGGGATGCACGGTGCGGACTTCCGTCGCGGTGATGCCCTGACCGAGCCGGTACTGCAGCGTCAGCTCGGCCGGCGTCCACCGGCGCGCGGTGACCCGGGCCGCGATCTCACGTCCTTCGTCGTCGAGAGCCGTGACCGTGAACAACGGCGCGACGCTGTGCCGCAGGACGGTCGCGCCGTCCCAAAACCCCGGAACATCGAGCCAGCGCGGAAACGCGGGGGCGAACAGCGTGCCGTCGCCCGCGCCCAGTTGCCACTTGTCGTCGCGGGCAAGATGTTCGACCGGATCGATCAAGCGGGCAGCTTTGCGATCTCGGCGAGAATCTGGGAGTTCTCGCGCTTTTCGCCGTTGAGCTTTTCGACGTGCGACCAGCGGACGACGCCCTGTTTGTCGATCAGGAAATACGACCGGTTCGCGAAGAACTTCTCTTCGTTCAACACGCCGTACGCACGCGCCGTGTCGCGACGGAAATCGCTCGCGAGCTCGGGGCCGATGCTGAGTTTCTCCTTGAACGCCTTCAGGCTCGGCACCGCGTCCACGCTGACCGGGATGACGACAACCCCCAGCGACTCGAACGAGGCGTAGTCCTCCGTGAAGCTGGCGAGCTCGGCGGCGCAGGTGTTCGTGAAGGCGAGCGGGAAGAAGGCGACCAGGACGTTCTTGCTTCCGCGAAAACTCGAGAGCGTGACCGGCTGGCCGGTGGTGGTGACCAGCGTGAAGTCGGGCGCGGTGTCGCCGGGGGCGGGAATGCGAGGGGGCATGAGAAAGTCGGGTCGGGGAAACGTGGAGGAGACTATGCGGGCGAATCCGGTGCCCGCGTCCATTTGCGAACCGCCACCGCGATGACGCCGAGCCCGCCCAGCACGAGGACGATCGGCAGCGCGTACACGAGCACGTTGAATCCCTTCGCCTTGGGCTCGAGAAGGATCCACTCGCCGTACTTCGAGATGAAGTACGCCTTCACCTCGTCCGGCGACTTCCCCTCCCTGAGCTGATCCTTCACCACCGCCCGCATCTGCTGCGAGAGCTCCGACGGCGAATCCTGGATCGACAGCCCCTGGCACACGGGACAGCGTAGCTGCGCCGCCACTTCGGCCGTGCGCGCCTCGAGGATCGAGTCCGCCTGCGGCTGCTGCACCACTCCGATGACGGCGAATGCGATGGCGGCGAGCAGGCGCGTCACTTGGCCCCCGCCGCCATCAGCGAGTCGACCACGTGCCGGATGAGCCGCTCGTTCACGGGGCCGGTCGCCTTGTACGCGATCCGTCCGTTCACGTCGAGAAAATAAGTCTCCGGAACGCCGTACAATCCGTAGTTGATCGCGGTGCGCGCTCCCGGATCGTTGACGGACGGATAGCTCTGGCCACCCATCTGCTCGATCCACTGCGTACCGTTCGCGGGCTCGTCGTTGTACAGCACACCGACGAAGTGCACCGGCTTTCCGGCGTACGTCTTCGCGGTCTCGGACAGGATCTGGTGTTCGTCGCGGCAGGACAGGCACCACGACGCCCAGAAGTTGAGCACCACGACCTGGCCTTTCAGCTCCGCCAGACGCACGGTGTCACCCGGCGCGCGGTTGAGCGGCGGCTGGCCGGGCGCGAAGACGGCGAGTGCGAACGGCGACGCCTCGTGACCCGGAAGCGGCGACGGAATGTCCTTCGGATCGCGCGTGAGCCCGTAGCCGAAGAGGATGATCAGCGGTACGACGCACGCCGCCGCGATCGTCGCGCGTTTCCAGTTCATGCGTCAGTCCGCCTCCCCGTCGGGAAGATCGCGATGAGCGCGCCGAAGACCACCACGCCGCCGCCGAACCAGATCCACGGCACAAGCGGTTCATAAATCACGCGAATCGTCGCGTTCGAGCCGTCGGGACGGAAGGCCTGCAGGTTCACATAGAGATCGCCAAGGAGGCGGCTGCGCACCGCGGGCGTCGGGACCGGTGCCTGCGACATGGGATAGAAATTCATGCGCGGCTCCATCGTCCCCTTCACCACCGAGCCGTCCATGACCTCGAGCGTCGCGCCGACCACGGAGCGTTGCGGCTCCTCCCGCCCCCACATCGACTTCAACCGAAGCGTGTGCCCGGACAGCGAGATGGTCTCGCCCGGCTTGATCGTCGCCTCGTATTCCGTGCGGAACGTGGACGACGCCGCAATTCCAAGCGCGACGAGGATCACGCCAAGGTGCGCGGTGTAGCCGCCGTACCGATGCCGGTTGCCGCCGACGAGCCGCACGAGTGCCGTGCCCCACCCTTCACCGTGCGCGGTGCGGCGTGCGCGCATGCCGATCCAGTATTCGCGCAGGTTGGCGAATGCCGCGTATCCCGCGAACGCGAACGCGAGCAGCGCGTAGACATTTCGCGCGCCAGCGACGAGCGCGATGACCAGCATGAGGCCGGCTCCCGCGGCCGGCGGCACCAGCTTCGCCTTCAGCTCCGCCTTCGATGCGGCCTTCCACGGCAGCGCGGGCCCCACGCCCATCAGGAAGAGCAGCGTCACGACGATCGGCAGCGACATCCTGTTGAAGAACGGTTCGCCGACGCTGACTTTCACGCCCTTGATCGCCTCGGCGACCAGCGGGAACAGCGTGCCCGTGAGCACCGTGAACATGAACGCGGTGAGGAACAGATTGTTCAGCAGGAACACCGTCTCGCGCGACGCGGCCGAATCGAAGCGCCCGGTGCTGCGCAGCCGCTCGGAGTTGCCAGCGACGAGGGCCAGCGATGCGAGCATCACGATCGCGATGAACGCGAGGAAGTAGTAGCCGATCGTACCCGTCGTGAAGGCGTGCACCGAGGAAACGATCCCCGATCGCGTGAGAAACGTGCCGAGGATCGTGAGGAGGAACGTGCCGACGACGAGGTTGAGATTCCAGAGCCGCAGCATCCCGCGGCGTTCCTGCACCATCGCGGAATGCAGGAATGCGGTCGCCGTGAGCCAGGGCAGGAACGAGGCATTCTCGACGGGATCCCACGCCCAGTATCCGCCCCAGCCAAGCACTTCGTACGACCACCACATTCCGGCGATGATCGCCGCCGAAAGCAGCGCCCACGCCGAGAGTGTCCAGCGGCGTGTGATGCGCATCCAGTCGTCGGTCTCGACCTCGCCCGAGAGCATCGCGCCCACGGCGAACGCGAAGGGGACCGACATCCCGACGTAGCCCAGATAGAGCAGCGGCGGATGGATCGCCATCAGGATGTGGTTCTGCAGCAGCGGATTCGGACCCGGACCGTCCGGCGGCACCGGCGACACCACGCCGAACGGATCGGCCGGCCCCACGAGCAGGATCGCGAAAAAGAAGGAGACGAAGAGCAGCGTCGCGGCCGCATACGGCACGAGGTTTCCGGGGCGGCGGCTGTTGATCCACACGACCGCGGCCGCGTACATCGAGAGGACCCACGCCCAGAAGAGGATCGATCCCTCGAGCGCGCCCCACAGCGAAATCACCGTAAACAGGAGCGGCGTGGAGCGGCCTCCCACCTGCGCGACGTACGACACGGAGAAGTCGTGCGTGACGAGCGCGTACACCATCGCGAACGCCGCGACGCTGACGAGGAAGAAGTTCGTGTACACCGCGGCGAACGCGTATGGCAGCAGCCCGCGACGTCCGGTCCGCATCGCCACCGGCACGGCGACGATCCCGAACAGCACGACGGCCATCGACACCAGGATCGAGTCGTGCGCCAGCATCCCTGTCACGAGCCGGACCCCTTGATGAGGGTCTTGTACATCTCCTGCGGCTTCTCACCCGGCTTCGGCGGATGGTATTCGTTCGAATGCTTCACCATCAGCCCGGTCGAGTTGAACACGCGATCGCGGCCGAAGCGCCCCTCGACCACCACGCCCATGCCGTCGCGGAACATCTGCGGCGGCGCGCCCGAACTCTGCACGGCGACGTCGCTCTTGCCGTCGGTGACCTCGAAGGTGAGCCGCAGCGTCTTGTCGTCCCACTTCACGGTGCCGGGCTTAACCTGCCCGCCGAGCCGCACGGGCACGTCGTAGCCCGCCGTGCCCTTGGCGAGCAGTTCCTGCGGCGTCAGGAAGAACACCACGTTCTTGTCGAGGCCGCCGTACAGCAGCCAGCCGAAGACCGCCACCACCGCCGCGACGCCGGCGATCACCCAGGGCCGGCGCTTCGATTTCGATTCAGTCATCTCGCTGCTCCCTCCCGTTGCGAGGTCGCCTGTTCGTAGCGCGCACGCGCGAGCTTGAGCACGCGATGCACGTGCAGCCAGTAGCCGCCGATCGCGACCCACACGGCGGCATACGCCAC
>PMYN01000045.1:38439-70386 GCA_003171215.1 Gemmatimonadota bacterium
CGCCGAACGAGATAGATCATCACGAACAAGAATGCGAACGCGTTGGCCCTGAGACTGAGCACGTAGATGCCGGCCACCGTATCGGGACTCGACTGGACCTGATGCAGGGTACGCCACCAGCGCACCGACATGTACACGATCGGCACGTTGATCGCGCCGAGGATGCCCACCGCAGCGCTCCACTGCGCCCGGCGCTCGGGCTCGTCGACGAACGCGCGCAACGAGAGATACCCCACAAAGATCAGGAAGAGCACGAGCGTCGACGTGAGGCGCGCGTCCCACGCCCACCACACGCCCCACGCCGGCTTGCCCCAGAGCATGCCGAGCAGGAGCGTGAGGCCGTTGAAGAGCGTGCCGACTTCAGCCGCCGACGCGGCGGCGAGATCGTCGGTCTCGCGCCCCTTCCACAGGTACCGAAGGCTGTAGAACATCACCACCGCGAAGGTCAGCGACATGATCCACGCGGCGGGCACGTGCACGTACAGGATTTTTTCCAGGTCGCCCATGTCGCGATCGGGCGGCGAGGTCACGATCGCGACGGTCTGCGACGCAACCAGGAACAGGAATGCGAACGCGCCGAACCATGGCCAGCGGCCCTGGCGCGGCGGATCCCACGACGGATTCGGTTCTCTCGATACCATTGTCGAGTCAGGCCTCGATCACATGTTCGAAGAAGAGGTGCGTGACCACAAGAAAGATGACGTCATACGCGACCAGAAGCTTCACCCACGCGCCCGCCTCGTGCATCACGTCGCCGGCGAGGAGCGCTCTCGAGGCTTCGATCGCGGCCAGCAGCACGGGGACCAGCATCGGGAAGAGCAGCAGGGGCAGCAGCACCTCGCGCGCCCTGCTCCGGCTCGCCATGGCGGCGTAAAAGGTCCCGAGCGCCACGATCCCCACCGCCCCGAGCGCCAGCACGCCGAGCAGCGCCGGCCACCCCGCAGGGACCGTCACCTGAAACAGCACGATGCCGACCATCACGACGATGACCAGCATCAGCCCGACGAACGCGAGGTTCGCGAGCAGCTTTCCCGAGAAGATGGTCCAGCGCGCACCCGGATACAGGAGCAACGGCTCCAGAGCGCCGCTCTCGAGTTCCACCTGGTACGAACGATTGAACGCGAGCACGGCCGAGAAGAGCGCCGCGAGCCAGAGCACGCCCGCCGCCGCGTCGCGGATCGCCTGGGTGTCCGGGCCGAGGGCGAAGCCGAACAGCACGAGGATCGTCACGCCGAGCGCAACGACACCATTGAACCCCGCCTTCGACCGCCGCTCCGTGGTGAGATCCTTCCACGCGATGGCGCGCACCCTCCGCCAATCATCTTTCCATGACATCAGTCGCTCCTTGCGTCGCTCGAGGCCATCAGCAGCGCCCGTCCTGAATCGTGACCGTGCGGCTCAGGATCCCGGCCGCCGGCGCGAGCTCGTGCAGCACGACCAGCGCGGCCCCGCCCGCCCGTACACTTTCGGAAATCAGCTCGCTCATCATCGCGATCCCCGCGGCGTCGAGGTTGCTGTACGGTTCGTCGAGCAGCAGGAGGCGCGGGCGCGACAGCAGCAGGCGCGCCACGGAGAGCCGGCGCTCCATCCCCGCGGAGAAGCCGCGCACGCGCTCTTTCGCCGCGTACGTCAGCTCCACGCGCGCGAGCACCGCATCGACATTCGTGGAACCGATGCCCAGCATGTTCGCGGCGAACAGGAGGTTCTCCCGCGCCGTGAGGTCTTCGTACAGACCTGGCTCATGGGAGAGGAACCCGATGCGTTCGCGCACCGCGTCCGCGGCACGCACGACGTCGTGCCCAAAAATCGTGGCAGCTCCCGCGCTTGGCTTGAGCAGCGTGCCGAAGATGCGCAGCAGGGTGCTCTTGCCGCTGCCGTTGGCGCCCAGCAGGCCGACGGTCTCGCCGGAGCGCACCTGCAACGTCACGCCGCGCAGGATCCAGCGGGAGCCGAACCGCCGTGCCACGCCGCTGGCGTCAATCGCGAAGTCGGTCGTGGATTCGGCCATGCCGGGAGAGAAGTGAAATGGAGCGTGTGGGGATCGAACCCACGACCTCTGCCTTGCAAAGGCAGCGCTCTCCCAGCTGAGCTAACGCCCCATGCGTGAATGATAACCTACAGCCGCCTTAACGCATCCCGCATTCTGCATCGCCGGAATACTTACCCGTGCGCGGGCAGCGGCTCCGACCGGCCGGCGCTATTCATGCGCCGGCAACGGCTCCATGGTACGCGGGTCCACGGGCACCTGCACCTCGTCGCGGTACGGCGACGTGAGCAGCGCGACGCGGAACTTCGGGAACGCGTCCATGAACGAGGAGTAACAGAATCCCCATGCGCCGAGGAAGCCGAGGAAGATTCCCGCCTCCCAGAAGCTGAACGGCGCGTTCCCCGTCACGCCGTACACCGAGGGATACACCTCGACGTAGCGGGCGATCCACAGGCCGACGAAGCTGCACGCGGCGAAGAAGAACATCGACGGCGCCCACATCTTGGCCTTCACGCTGATCAGGCCGAAGAACGGCAGCACGAAGGTCAGCATGGCGGCCGCGACGGTCCAGTTCTTCCACGCGTGCGTCAGTCGCAGGGTGAAGAAGTGCGTTTCCTCCGACAGGTTGCCGTACCAGATCACGAGGAACTGGGCGAACGTCAGATAGCCCCAGAACGCCGTGAAGGCGAAGCAGAGCTTGCCGACATCGTGGTAGTGCGCGTGGGTGATGAGGTCGCCGGCGCGCAGGTACTTGTTGAACGCGCGCAGCAGCACGGAGAGCACCATGAGCGACACGAGCCAGCCGCCCATGAACACCTGCCATCCATACATCGTGCTGTAGAAATGCGGGTCGAGCGTCATGGACTGGTCCCACGCCAGCACCACCCAGCCGAATGCGAACAGGATCGTCATGAACACCGCGAGCTTGCCCTGCAGCGAGTGCGTGCTGTGCAGTTCGCGGCGTTCCTCACCAAAGTGGGCGCGCATTCTCGCGCGAAGGCCGGCCGCCCACTTGGCCCCGCCTTCCGGCGACACGCCGACGTCGAGACGAACCGACGTCCACACGTACCAAAGCTGCAGCGCGACGAGCGCCGCGAAGACCAGGATCGAGCGCAGCGCGAAGAAGCGGTGCGCCAGATAGACCTGCTTCTCGTGCTGCAGCGACGGCAGCTGCGTCCACCATGGGTACACGTGGCTCTTGCCGAACACGATCATCACGATCAGCCCGACCAGCGCCAGCGGCAGGAACGCAACGAACCCCTCGGAAAAGCGGATGATCCCGCGCGACCAGCGCGCGGTAGTGATGCGCTGCACCGCGACGAACATCACCGCCGCGGACGAGATCGTGGTGAAGAACAGCCAGTTCACGTGGAATGCGTGCCACGCGCGGTCGTTTCCGGTGGCCACGCCGAACACGAAGATGGCGAGGCCGAGCGCGGCCAGCGCGAGCGAGATCGGGCGAATGACCGACGGCAACTGCTTGGCGCCGGCGCTGACGACGCGCTCGCGCGAGACCGTGAAGGGTGAGGTGAGGCTCATGGCTTGATCTCCGCCTGCTTCGCCTCGCCGCCGGAACGTGCGGCGCGCGAGATGATGACTGGATGGAAATACGCGGCCGGAACCGTCGGGCCGAGACGCGTCACGCCGGGAAGCTTGTCTCCCGTCTCACCGGGGCGGCCCACCGGGCCGACCGTCACGGGATACCTGCCTTGCAGGCCGCGCACGTAGTTCACGACGTCCCAGCGATCGGCTTCCTCGATGCGGTTGTATGGCGGCATCAGGCCGCGGCCGTTGCGCATCATTCCCCAGATGTAGCCGTCGCTCCGCCCCTTCGCCTGATCCGTGAGGAGGCTCGGCGGGAACCCAAACATGGGATTGAGCTGCTTCATCGGCGTGTTGGCGTCACCCGCTTCGCCGTGACACACCGCGCAATTGATCTGGAAATACTTGCGGCCATTGAGCAACGAGCGATCGTCGACCGCGACCGGGTTCGGCAGCGCCGACATCGAATCGATGGTGCCGGGCAGCGGCGAGTTCGAGACCTGATAGATCGAGACGAGCGTTCCGTTCGTGCCGACCGATCCGGCCGGCTGGCCGCGGAAACCCTTCAGCTCCGCGCTGTCCGCCGAGAACTCACCCCACGTGTGCACCGACGGCTGCTGCTTGAAGTCCGTGAACCAGTCGCACGCGCCGAACCAGAGCGTGCAGCTTGCGAGCGCGAGAACGCGCAACAGAGAGTTATTGCGCACCGTGCACCTCCACCGCGCCGCAGCGGCGCAGGATCGCCTCGGCGTCTTTCAGTTTTTCGGGAGCGCACTGAACCCACACGCCGTACTCGCCGTGACTGAAGCGGCCGTCGTAGCCGACCGTCATGGTCAGGCGCGGGATGCCGGCGCAGATGAACATGCCGGCGACGGTGGAGAGGCCGCCGACGAGCACCATCAGCTCGAACGAAAACACCGTGTACGGAATCCAGGTCGAGATCGCCTTGCCGCCGACGACCAGCGGCCAGTATTCCGAGCACCAGATAGCGATCCAATACCCCGCGATGGCGCCGAAAAGCCCGCCGGCGAGCGTGAACCTGCGCACCGGGCTGACCGGCGGATGCACGGCGTGTTCCAGCTCGTGACGGGGAGTCGGCGTGTAGACCGTGATCTCGCCGATACGATCTTTCTTCAGCGCCTCGATGGCGTCGACCGTCGCGTCCAGTTCCCTGAACGCGCCAAGCATGCCCTGGATCATGCGTGGGCTCCCGGTGTGTCGGATGCGAACTCCCCTTCGGGCGCGGGCGGATATGGGTGCACGCGTCTCAAGCGCGGCGGCACGATTTCCTTCACCTCGGAGATCGCGATCACCGGCAGCTGACGGATGAAGAGCAGGAACCACATGAAGAACCAGCCGAACGACCCGATGAGGATCGAATAGTCGACGAACGTCGGCACGTACGTGCTCCACTGCCACGGCTCGTATTCGTGCGACAGGCCGGGCACGATGATGACGAACCGCTCGAACCACATGCCGAGATTGATGAACAGCGAGAGGATGAAGAGCCAGGTGGGGTTGCGGCGCAGGCTCTGAGAGAAGAGCGAGAGCGGCAGGATCATGTTGCAGGTGAGCATGATCCACGCGGCCCACCACCACTGCCCGAACACGCGGTTCCACCAGTACTCCTGTTCCACCGGCACGGCGCCGTACCAGCCGATGAAGAACTCGACCATGTACGCGCAGCCGACCACCATCGACGTGAACAGGCAGAGCTTGGCGCCCGCGTCGAGGTGGTTGAGCGTCACGTAGTGCTGCAGCTTGAAGAACTTCCGGATGGGGATGATGATCGTGAAGACCATGCCCATGCCAGAGAAGATCGCGCCGGCCACGAAGTACGGGGCGAAGATCGTGGTGTGCCAGCCGGGCACCAGCGCCATCGCGAAGTCGAACGACACCACCGAGTGCACGGAGAGCACGAGCGGCGTGGAGAACGCGGCGAGGAACAGGTACGCACGGGCGAAGTGGCGCCACTCCGCCTCCGAGTTGCGCCAGCCGAACGACAGCACGGAGAAGATCTGCTTCTTGATCGGGTTCTTCTCGGCGTCACGCAGCGTCGCGACGTCGGGGATCAGGCCGATGAACAGGAAGGTCGTCGATATCGTGAGGTACGTGGAGATCGCGAACACGTCCCACACGAGCGGGCTCTTGAACTGCGGCCAGAGGAGGCGCCAGTTCGGATACGGAATCAGCCAGAAGAACTTCCACGGCCGTCCGAGGTGCAGGATCGGGAAGAGCCCCGCGGTCATGACGGCGAACACCGTCATCGCCTCGGCGCAGCGGTAGATGGTGGTGCGGAAGCCGGCGCGGAACAGATACAGAATGGCCGAGATCAGCGTGCCCGCGTGTCCGATACCGATCCAGAACACGAAGGTCACGATGTACACGCCCCACATCACGGGCGGGTTGTAGCCGGCTACACCGAGGCCCTCGTGAATCTGGTAGGTCCAGGCGGCGCCGCCGATCATCAGGCAGACGATCGCGACCGTCAGCGCCGCGAACCATCCCTTGGTCGGGCGCAGCGTCGCCATGATCTCGCGATCGACCTGCTCGTAGTCCTTCACCGCCGGGAGCTGCAGGCCGGCCTTCGCGATGTTCGGGCGCGGCATCTCGTCGGTGGGACGCGCGATGGTCGCCATTAGTGGTTCACCTTCTTCAAGTAGACCACGGCCGTGTAAGTATTGAGTTCCTCGAACACGTGATAGGCGCGCTCGTCGTTGACCATCTTCGAGACCGACCACTTGGGATCGGCCGCATCACCGAACACGATCGCGCGCGACGGGCAGGCCTGCGCGCACGCCACCGTGAACTCATCCGGCTGCAGCTCGCGCTTCTCGAGGGTCGCGCGGTTCTCCGCTTCCTTGATGCGCTGCACGCAGAACGTGCACTTCTCCATCACGCCCTTTCCGCGGACGGTGACGTCCGGGTTGAGCTGCCAGTTGAGCGGCTCCGGGAAGGCGTACTGCGAGCGGTTCGGCTCGCCGTAGCCGAACCAGTTGAAGTAGCGGACCTTGTACGGGCAGTTGTTCGAGCAGTAGCGCGTGCCGACGCAGCGGTTGTAGACCTGCACGTTCAGTCCGTCCGGCGAGTGGTACGTCGCGTATACCGGGCAGACGGGCTCGCACGGCGCGTTGCCGCACTGCTGGCAGAGCATCGGGATGACGCGCGTGTCGAAATCCGGATTGAACGCGACGTCCTTCGGCTCGCGATCGATCTCGAAGTAGCGCTCGAGACGAATCCACGCCATCTCGCGACTGCGCGTGATGTTCATGCCGAAGCCGGAGCGGTCGGGCATGACGCGCGGGCCCTGCCATGGCGCGCCGACCGTCGGAATGTTGTTCTCGGAGTAGCACGCGGTGACGCATGCGGCGCAGCCGGTGCAGCGGGCGAGGTCGATCGTCATAGCCCAGCGGCGCTTCGCGACGCCGCTCCAGTGATTCGGATCGTACTGGCCGTGGTCCTTCGACTTCGGATCGCCCAGGTCGCCCTGCGCATCGTTCGCGACGGGCGAGCGGAGCCCCGGGAGGAAATCATTGCTCGCCTGACCGACGAATACTTCCTTCTCATCCTTCGTATCGCCGGCGACGAGTTGCGCGACCGTGAGCGCCCGCGCGATGCCGCGCCCGTGCTGGCGGCCGGCGCCTTCGGTGGTGATCAGCCGGGCCGCGCCGCCCGCCTTGCGCAGCGAAGCCTTCGTGACGAGCGAGACGGCGCCGGAGCGCGAATCCTCGCCGGCCGGAAGGAGTGCCATCGCGTTCACGCCGCAGCCGTTGGCGTAGCGGCCGTACGAGGTGTGTCCGCGACCGGTCGCAATGCCGATCGTGTCAGGACGCAATCCAATGAAGAGGTACACGGGAGCGGTGACGCTGCCCTGCTTCGTCTCGACCGTCGCCAGCTCGCCTTCCTCGATTCCGAGTTTCATCGCGGTTTCCGGATGCAGCTCGATCACCGTCTGCCATGCGATCTTCGTGACGGGATCGGGGAGTTCCTGCAGCCAGGGTTTGTTGGCGCCGCGTCCGTCGCCGAGTGCGGGCGAGGAGTAGACGTGGAGGAAGTAGTCGCCCGCGGTGGCGCCAGCGCTCTTGCCCGAGACGATCTTGGACACTCGTGAGTATGCGAGCGCCGAGGCCATCATGCCGGTCGGCAGCGCTTTCGTGATTGCGACGACCCCACCCGAACGCGCCGTAATCCACGCGCGATAATCCGCGGGATACTTCGCGGCCATCGAGGGATCGCCCTTCGCCGCTGCAATCAGCACGTCGCCCGTCGCGCGTGTGTTGAAGACCGGATCCATAACCGGCTGCTGGAGTCCGATCATGCCGATCGTGGGGACGGCGTCGCCCCAGCTCTCGAGCGAGTGATTGTCCGGAAGAATGAGATCGCAAAGGTCGGTGGTCTCGTCCGGATAGCTCGAGAACGAAACCTTGAACGGCACCTTCGCGAACGCCTCAGCGAACTTCACGGCACCCGGCATCGAGTAAGCCGGGTTTGCGCCGCGCACAAACGCGATCGCGACGTTGCCCGCCGCCATCCGCTCGGCCGCATCGCGCACGGCGGAGTGCGACGAGAGACCTTCGAACGCGAGTGAACTGAAGGCCGGCTTCACTGTGACGCCGACGTTGCCGAGCGCCTTGTTGAGATCGTTCGCCGCCACGCCCAGCGCGGTGCCGTCCTCGCCGTTTCCGCCGGCGAGCACGAGGCTCGGCTTGGACGTCTGCAGTTCCCTCGCGAGCGCTTCGAGCGATGCGACCGCAACGCCCGCCGAGTCGGCGGCGGCTTTCAGGCCGCCGGTTCCCTTTCCGCTCACCGCGGCGAGCAGCGCATCGGCGAGCGTCTTCTCACTTCCCGGCTTCGCAGGAATCCATACGTCGCTGTTCAGACCCGTGAGCGAGCGGCGCGCGCCGACGTAATAGACCTTGGGGCCGCCGTCGAGCTTCGCGCGTGCGTCGGCGAAGGCGAGTTGCTGAGTGACGGAGAGTCCCCATCCGTCGAGATAGTCCGCGCCGAACGAGACGATGACCTTCGCCGCGCCGAACTCGAGGTTGGGCCACGAGACGTTGTACGACGCGCGGTTCGCGGCGATCGTCGAGAGCGGCGCCTCGGCGTCGTAGCTGATGTGCGCAGGCATGCCGTAGCCGCCGAGCCACTGATCGAGGAACGGGCCGAACGAACCCTGCTCGTGCTGGCTAATGAATACCGCACTCGCCGACTGTCCTTTGCTCTTGGCCTCGCCGAGCTTCTGCGAGAATAGTTGCAGCGCCCTCTCCCACGTCACCGGCACCAGCTTGCCGCTCTCGCGCGTCATCGGGCCGCGGAAGCGATCGGGATTGTAGAGGCCCTGCAACGCCGACTGGCCGCGGCCGCAGAGCGCGCCGCGATTCACCGGGTGATCGGGATTTCCCTCGGCCTTGATGGCCCGGCCGTCACGCGTCTCGACGAGCACGCCGCACCCGGCGGCGCATTCGCGGCACGTCGTCGCGTAGTAGGTGGAGACTCCGGGGACGGTGTTGTCGGGCGAGGCGACGTAGGGGATGAGCTTCTCCACCTTGTCGTTCGGATAGCACGCCGTCACCGCGGCCGCCGCTCCGGAAACGCCGAGCACCTTGAGGAAGTCGCGCCGCTTGACGCCGGTCTCGGTTTCGCTCACCGGCGTGTCGCCAACGGCCGTATCTCTGACTTCGAGGCTCATCTCGCGGTTCCTAGTAGTGGCAGTTGGAGCAGTCGTACGACGCCTTCTTGCGCGGCAGCGCGATCGTCGCCGAATCGGGCACGTAGCCGGCGGCCTTCAGTCCCTCGGCCGGCGAGTAGCCCTGCACGTGGCAACTGACGCACCAGCCCATGTTGAGCGAGGCGTACTGGAAGACCTGCGGCATGTTGTTGATCTGTCCATGGCACGTCTGGCAGGTGACGCCGGCATTCACGTGGCGCATGTGCGGGAAGCGGACGTACTCTGGAACCTTGTGCACGCGCACCCACGGCACGGGCTGCTTCTTATTGGCGAATGCCGCGAGTTTCTGGATCTCCGGGCGGTCGGCGCCGATTATCAAATGGCACCCCATGCACGTACCGACGGCAGGGAGTCCCGGATCAGGAGACTTGAACGCGGCGAAGTGGCAGAACACGCAATTGATCTTGAGCGTGTTCACGTGCACCGGGTGAGGAAACTTGATCGGCTGGACGGGCGAGCGGCCGGTGCCCTGCCCGAGATAGTGCGTGTAGCCGGACGCGCCGCTGTAGGCCCACGGACCGGGAACCGCCTTGCCGGCGGCCTCGCGGTTGGCGGCTTCGGTTGGCGTTTCTTTTTTCGGAGCGGCGGTGGCGGCGCCCTGTTGTGCGCCTGCGTGGGCGGACATCATCGTGGCTGCCACAGCTATGGCGGCCACGCCTGCAATGGCAGCCCACTTCCTGAGTCCGGTCATTAACTATCCGGGGAAATTTCGGAGTAGACGGGGTAATACGGTCTTGTGAAATTCTTCACATGGCCGATCGGGACGAGGAAAAATGCAGGCGCGCACGGCGGTTCGCAACCCTGACTCGGGCGCGCGAAATTCCACCCGATGCGGGATGTGAAAAAGGGATGCGGGGTCGAGGGGCGAGTGTTGAGATTCGACCCGATGCGGAATGCGGAAGAGGAATTCGGAATCCGGGGTCGAGAGAAAAGATGTGAGTAGAGGCGAGACACGAGCCGGGATGCAGGACGCCGAGAGCGCGCGGCTTCTCGAGGACGCGCTCCTTCTCAGGCTCTCCCCTCTAACTCGCCACTCGCCTCTCCACCCCGGATTCGAATTCCTCTTCCGCATTCCGCATCGGGGCGACTCTCGCCTCTCCGCGCTTCTCCCCGATCCCGCATTCAATCCGGAAGCCCCTTTCGGATTCGGTCAATCGTTCGCAGCACCTCGATTCCCATCGCGCGAACGAGCATCAGCTCGCGACCATCCGGCTCCGCGCGCGCGAGCAACGATCGGACCGATCGCATGACGTTGTCCTGATTCCGCGTCCGGAAGAATCGAATTTCCTCGAGCGCACGCGCGAGATCCGCGTACGTCTGCTCCCAGTCGGCCTGCTCCGCCGGCGGCGCCTCCTTCTTCGGCGGCGCGAGGACTCTCGTCGCATCTCCCGCCGCGAGGTGTAACTCGTAGAGCGCGACCATCACCGCCTGCGCGAGGTTGAGCGAACTATGCTCGGTGGTCGGGATGTGCACGAGCAGCTGGGCGAGATCGAGCGCTTCATTTGGAAGGCCGTGATCCTCCTGGCCGAACAGCAGTGCGACCTTGCCATCGGCGGCGGTCTCGATGAGCTGCACGGCCATTTCTCTCGGCGTCGCCACCGCCCAGCGCACGGCTCGACGTTTTCCGGCGAACGCCGCGACCTTCACGCAGTCGGCGAGCGCCGATTGGAGCGAGTCGACGTGCGTGATCCGGTCAACGAGGTCCCGCGTTCCGTGCGCGATCCCCTCGATGCGCCACGGGTCGTATTGCACGGGGTTCACGAGCCGCAGCTTGGAAACGCCCATGTTCTTCATCGCACGGATCGTGGCGGCGATGTTGATCGGATCCTGGGGTTCGTTCAGGACGATGACGACGTTGTCGAGGATGGACACAGACGATGGAAGATCGAAGATGGAAGATGGAGGCAACCGCCGGCCCTGCGAATGATACTATTCTTCTCACCTCCATCTTCCATCTTCCATCTTCGATCGTTCCCATTGCACTCGCTCGCCGACCTCCTCCACGCCCTCCGCGATCCTTCCGCGCTCATCAGCGCGGTCGGAATGGTCGGCATTCCCGTCATCATCTTCATCGAGACCGGGCTGCTCTTCCCTATGCTCCCCGGCGATTCCCTGCTCGTGACCGCAGGGCTGCTCGCGTCGCAGCCCGACGGGCCCGTGAAGCTGAATGTGTGGGTGCTCGCCGTGTGCTGCTCGATCGCGGCGATCCTCGGCAACACCAGCGGCTACTTCATCGGGAACCGCGCGGGGCGCGCGCTGTTCACACGAGAGGACTCGCGGTTCTTCAAGCGCGCGCACCTGATTCGCGCACACGAGTTCTACGAGAAACACGGCGGCAAGACGATCATCATGGCGCAGTTCATGCCGATCGTTCGCACCTTCGCCCCGGTCGTCGCGGGCGCCGCCGACATGAGCTACACGACGTTCATCACCTACAACATCGTCGGCGCGGTCGGCTGGATCTGGTCGATGTTGCTGCTTGGATATTTTCTCGCGAGGCAATTCCCCGTCATCGGCGATCACATAGAGGGACTGGTCGCCGTCGTCGTCCTGCTCTCGATTTCCCCGCCGATCGTGACCTGGCTGAGATCCCGGGGGACCAAGCACGCCTGACTCGCCGGCGCAGTCCGGCTATATTGAGGCAGAACCCACTGGAGAATCGCATGGCACATACACTTCCTCCCCTTCCGTACGCTCCCGACGCGCTCGAGCCGCACATCGACGCGCAGACGATGCAGATCCACCACGGCAAGCATCATCAGGCGTACGTCAACAACCTGAATGCCGCGATCGAGAAGGCGCCCGAACTCGCGAGCTGGTCGCTCGACGACATCTGCCGCAACATCGCGAAGGTCCCGGACGCCGTCCGCACCGCGGTGCGCAACAACGGCGGCGGACACTGGAACCACTCGCTGTTCTGGACGCTGATGCACAAGGCGGACGGCTGCGAGCCGACGGGCGCGCTCGCCGACGCGATCAAGAGCGCGTTCGGCGATCTCGCGAAGTTCAAGGAGCAGTTCACCGCCGCCGGCGTCGGGCGCTTCGGGTCAGGCTGGGCGTGGCTCGTCGCGGCGAAGGACGGAAAGCTCTCGATCGAGAGCACGCCGAACCAGGACAACCCGCTGATGGACGGAAAGCACGCGATCCTCGGACTCGACGTTTGGGAGCACGCGTACTATCTGAAGTACCAGAACCGCCGGCCGGACTATATCGGGGCGTGGTGGAGCGTGGTGAACTGGGGCGAGGTCGGGAAGCGATACGCGGCGAAGTAACGGCAACGGCCTACCACGGATTTACACGGAAAACAGCCGCCGGATTGAACGGCACTGATCAAACAAGAACTCTTGGGGGAACGGCAACTTCGCTCGAAGCGTTGTTGCCGTTCCCCCAAAGGTTTTTGTTTGATCAAGCAGTACACTCCAGCAGTAGTTCTCCGCGTAAATCCGTGGTAAGAAGTTGCCGTTAGTGCCGTCTCCCCACCGCAGTCTGCCGCCGTCCGTCCGGCGCGAGAATTTCCGGACCTTCGGCCTGCTCGCGCTCCAGTGATTCGTCCCGCCGAATGACGGCGCCGAGCAGCGGCGGCGCTGCGAACGTCGTCACGACGACCATCAGCATGATCGCGCCGAACAGCTCCGGTGTGATCGCACCCGTGGAAAGCCCCATCTGCGCGAAGATCAGGCCGACTTCGCCGCGGGGAACCATCGCGACGCCGACGAGCAGCTTGTTCCCCTGAAAGTTCCAGGGCGCAAACCCGGCAATCACCTTGCCGAGTATGCCGACGGCAATGAGCGCCCCACCGATGGCGAGCGCGGACGGGCCGGCCAGCGCGGACAGCTCGATCGACGCGCCCATCACGGCGAAGAAAATCGGCACGAACAAATGCCCGATCTGCGCGGTGCTGCGCTCGATCTCCGGGCGCTGCGGCGTGGGATGGAGGATCATGCCGCCGACGAACGCGCCGATGATCATCGCGGTTCCGCTCTCCAGCGCGATCGCCGCGAGCAGAAGGCCGAATGCGATCCCGAACATGCCGAGTGAACCCTTCGCGCGGATGCGATCGAGCACGCGGAAGAGGGGCGGGATCGCATATCCTCCGACGGCGAGCGCGAGCGCGATGAATCCGGCGGAAATGGCGGCCGTGCGCGCGATGCCCATCGCGGACACGCTCTCGCCGCCGACCAGCGCCACGACGACCGACAGGACGATCAGCCCGATCACGTCGTCGGCGAGCGCGGCGCCGAGGACGACCTGTCCTTCCCTCGTGTGCAGCACGCCCTCGTCGCCGAGCAGCCGCGCGGAGATCGCCATCGACGTCGCGGTCAGCGACGCTCCCGCGATCACGGCCGGGATCACCGCGATGCCCAGCGCGCGCGCCACGAGAAACCCCGCGCCGAACGGCAGCACCACCCCGGCGACCGCGACCATCATCGCCGACGAACCCACACGCCGGAGCGAGCGCACGTCCGTGTGCAGGCCGATCTGGAAAATGAGGATGAACAGGCCGAGTTCGCCGAGCGCGTGCATCGCGGGGTCGCGAGGATCGACGAGCGCGAGCGCGCTGCCGCCGAGCATCACGCCGGCGAGCAATTCACCGAGGACGGAAGGCTGTCCGAATCGTCGCGCGAGCTCGCCCAGGAGCTTCGTCGCGATGATGACGGCCGCAAGCGAGAGCAGGAGCGAGTACACAGCTATCTCGCCGCTTCTCCTTCCAGGTAGGTGTAGCCCTCGAGCCCCGCGACGTACTCCGCGATGAACATATTCGCCTCCTCGCGCGAAATCGCCGTCGCCGCCTGCACCTTCCGGCGGAAGGTCGTGAGCAGGTCGGACGCGCGGAACTGCACATAGTTCAGCACTTCCGTCACGGTATCCCCGTGCACGAGGTCCGTGATCTCGTAGCCCTGGTCCGTCAGCCGCACGTGCACGGCGTTCGTGTCGCCGAACAGATTGTGCAAATCGCCGAGGATTTCCTGGTACGCGCCCGTGAGGAAGATCCCGAGGATGTACGGATCGGCGTCGCTGAACGGATGGAGCGCCATGCTCGGCTCCCCGTTCCTGCCGCCGACGAACCGGTCGATCTTGCCGTCGGAATCGCAGGTGATGTCCTGCAGCGTGCCCTGCCGGCTCGGTTCTTCGTCGAGCCGGTGGATCGGCATGATCGGGAAGAGCTGGTCGATCGCCCAGCTGTCGGGCAGCGACTGAAAGAGCGAGAAGTTGCAGAAGTACCGGTCCACCAGCGCGGCGTCGAGGTCCGCCATGATGTCCTCGAACTCGTCGCGATGTTTCTGCGCCACGCGCGCGATCTGGTTGATCGAGCAGAGATAGAGCCGCTCCGCAAGCGCTCGATTCCGCAGCGACAGCACGCCGCTGTTGAACAGCGCCTGCGCGCGTTCCTTATCGAACACCGCGTCGTGGTACACCTCGCGCACCCGTCGCAGCGAGGCATTCTTGCGCGTCACGGTCTTGAGGTCGTCGGACATCTCGTGCAGCAGCGCGTGATCCTCGCCATTAATCGCGGGCACCGGCTGCTCCGCCGCCGACTCCACGTCGATCACGCTCACGAGCAGCAGCGCATGGTGCGCGGTGAGGGCGCGTCCGGACTCGCTGATGATGTGCGGCATCGGCAGCTCGCGGTCGCGGCACACTTCCGCGAGCGTGTAGACGATGTCGTTCGCGTACTCCTGCAGCGAGTAGTTCACGCTCGCCTGCGCGGTGGACTGCGAGCCGTCGTAGTCCACGCCGAGGCCGCCGCCGACGTCCACGTGCGTGATGTCGAGGCCCATCGCGCGCAATTCGGCGTAGAAGCGCGACAGCTCCTGCAGGCCGCGCTTGATGAAGCGGATGTCGGTGATCTGCGATCCCAGATGGCAGTGGATCAGCTTCACGATGCCGAGCTTGCCGGCCGCGGCCAGCTTGTCGATGACCTGCATGAGCTGGGCGGGGCTCAGGCCGAACTTCGACTTCTCGCCGCCGGACTGCGCCCAGCGGCCGCTGCCCTCGGTGCTCAGCTTGATGCGCACCCCGCACTCGGGCTCCACGCCCATCTGCTCCGCGACCTGCAGCAGCACGTCGAGCTCGCTGACCTGCTCGATGACGATGAACACCTTGTGCCCGAGCCGCTGGCCCATGAGGGCGAGCCGCATGAACTCTTCGTCCTTGTAGCCGTTGCAGACGATGAGATGGTCGGTGCTCTCCCGCAGCGCGAGCACGGCCTGCAGCTCCGGCTTCGATCCGCATTCGAGACCAACCCCCGTCGCCTTGCCGAATTCGACGATTTCCTCCACCACGTGGCGCTGCTGGTTGACCTTGATCGGGTACACCGTGGTGTAGCCGCCGGTGTACGCGAACTCCTCCATCGCGCCGTGGAACTTCGTGTTGAGCGCCTCGATCCGGGAGCGGAGGATGTCGGAGAATCGCAGCAGCACCGGCAGGGTCACGCCCTGCGCTTCCAGGTCGATCGCGAGCTCGAACAGGTCGAGTGATCGATCCGGATGGTCCTTGTCGGGCCTGACGACGACGTGCCCCTTCTCGTTGATGTCGAAGAATCCGTCGCCCCAGCCCTCGACGTTGTACAGCGCCCGCGCCGCGTCGATCGTCCAGCTCTTCCGTGGCTCACCGGGCGGCGTTACGACGGCGGGATCGGGTGAAGTCGTGGTCATGGCCTTCAATAGTAGGCGCTTCGCGGCTTCTGCGGTACCGGCGGGTTACGTCACCGCCCGTTTCATGAACGCCCTGAGTCCGAGCCACCAGAAGAGCAGCAGCAGCGTGAGCAGCGCGAGGCTGATCGCAGTGAGATCCATGTGCGGCACGCCCGGCGTCAGCGTCGCGCGCATGCCTTCTGCGACGTACACGAGCGGGTTCACGAGTACCGCGTACTTCATGACGGGCACCGTGTCGAGGCCCTTCCACGGATAGTACATGCACCCGAAGAAGATCATCGGGCCGATGATCGAGCTGAACATCAGGCCGATCTGCTGCGGGTTGATCGCACAGCCGATCAGCAACCCGAGCGCGCTGAAGGTCGCGGCGCCGAGGAGCATCACGCTGAAGACCTGCACGGCGTTCGAGAATCCGAGTCCGGGAATCGCGCCCATGATCAGGCGGCCGACTGGCAGCACGAAGAGTCCGGCGAGCAAGCCCTGGAGCGTGCCCGCGGTGACGAGTTCGAGCGCGACGAGATGGCTCGGGATCGGCGCGAGGAGGCGGTCCTCGATTTCCTTCGAGAATCCGAACTGCGCGACCATCGGCAGTGAAACGGATTGCACCGCGGAGAGGGCGAGCGACAGGGAGACGACGCCGGGGAGGAGCGTCGCGGTGTATCCCTTCGCGACCATCCCCATCTTCGGGAGGAGGTAGCCGAACACGACCATCAGCAGCAGCGGCTGCATGGTGGTGCGCAGGAGGAAGAACGGCAGCTCGCGGCGCGCGACACGCACGTCGCGGCGCAGCATCGCGAAGAACACATCGGAGACCGGCAGCGGCGCATCGCCCTCGTGGCCGGAGATCACGCGAGCTTTCGCCCGGTCAGCGAGACGAACAGCGTCTCGAGGCTCGGCTTCGAGAGATTGATGTTCTGCACGCGGCATCCCGCCTCTTCCACCGCGTGAATCAGCGCGGGGATCAACTCTCCACCGCGATCGCTGTACGCGCGCAGCCCGCCCGCGGCCTCGTCGACGCGCTGCACGCCGCTCAGCCGGCGGCAGAGAGTCGCCGCCGCGGCGCAGTCGCCCTCGATGGTGAGGTCGATCAGCGTAGACCCCGGGGCTTGCAGCCGGAGTCGGGACGGCGTATCGAGGGCGAGGAGCCTGCCGCGGTCCACGATCGCCAGGCGGTCGCAAAGCTCGTCGGCCTCCTGCATGTAGTGCGTCGTCATCACGATCGTGCGGCCCTGCGCGTGGAGAATGCGCAGGATGTCCCAGAGTGCGAGGCGCGCCTGCGGATCGAGACCGACCGTGGGCTCGTCGAGGAAGATGACGCGAGGCTCATGCAGCAGCGCGCGCGCAATCATGAGGCGTTGCTGCTGGCCCCCGGAGAGCTCCTCCACCTTCGCGTGCGCGCGGTCGGCGATCTCGAACTGCTCGAGCAATCCCATCGCGCGCTGCATCGAGACGGCGTGCGAGAGCCCGAAGTACGCACCGTGGAAGAGCAGGTTCTCGATCACGTTGAGGCCGCGATCGGGATTCGGCCGCTGCGGCACGACGCCGATGCGCCGTCGGACGGCGACTTCTTCCGTCGCGACGTTCTTGCCGGCGACGAACGCCTCGCCGGACGTCGCGTGCACGCGCGTGGTGAGCACGCCGATGGTCGTCGTCTTCCCCGCACCGTTCGGCCCGAGCAGCCCGAAGAACTCACCCTCGTGGATCTCGAGATCGAGGCCATCGAGCGCGGCGATCTCGCCCGACTGCGGCGGTGACGACGCCTGCCGCGTTCCTCCGGACGGCGTCCCCGTTCCTCGCGGCGGGGTCACGCGCTTGCGCGATGCGGCCAGATACACCTTGCGCAGCGCGCGCGTCTCGATCATGCCGGGCATTGCGGAATCTACGAAGCTCGCGCGAGCGCAGGCCAGTGCGTAGAATCTCGGCGGCTCGGCATGGCCGAATCCCGTCGGTGCCGACGGGACTCAAGGCGTACGACGGTCGCCCTTCGCTGTTCGTACCGTCGCCCGCCGCCGTCCTTAGGGCTTCTTCTCCTCGGGGACAGCCCCCGCCGCACCGGCTCCCGCCTTCACCTGATCCCTCCCCTTCTCGATGAACGGAATCCCGCGCGTCATCCAGTCCGGAGCCGGCGCTCCCAGCAGCTTGTTCGCGAAAAACTCCTGCATCTTCTTGTCGATGTCTTTCTGATTGGCACGCTTGCTCGGGTTGTGACCCTCGCCGTTGTACGTGATCATGTACGCCTCCTTCTTGAGGCGGCGCATGGCGAGGTAGAACTCGATTCCCTGGTACCAAGGCACGGCGCCGTCGGCGTCGTTCTCCATCCACATGATCGGCGTGGTCACGCGATCGAGATGGAACAGCGGTGAGTTCTCGATGAAGCGCTCCGGGTACTCCCACAGGGAGCCGCCGATGCGGCTCTGGCCGTGCTCGTACTGGCCCTGTCGCGCGATGCCCGTCTGCCAGCGAATTCCGTCATAGGCACTCGTCATGTTCACCACAGCCGCGTTCGGGACCGCCGCGGCGAACATGTTCGTCACGGTGATCAGGTACGCACTCTCGTAGCCGCCCCACGACTGTCCGGTGATTCCCATTCGCTTGGGGTCGATGAAGCCTTTCGCGATGAGCGCCTGCACGCCCGGGATGATGCACTTCGCCGCACTCGGCCCTGGTGCGCCGATCGAGTAGACGATGTCGGGGAAGAAGACGACGTAGCCGAGCGAGTTGTAGACGAGCGGGTTGACGACGTTGCGGCCCGTCGGCGCCACGTAACCGTGGAGCCCGTCGGAGAGTTTCTCGTAGTAGTACACGATCAGCGGGTACTTCTTTGCCGGATCGAAGCCCTCCGGCTTGTACAGCATGCCTTGCAGCTTCACGCCGTCGTCGCTCAGCCAGTTCACGAGCTCGACGGAGCCGCGCGGGATTTCCTTCTCCTGCGGATTCACATCGGACACCTTCGACACCTGGGCGATGTTGCTCCCCACGTACAGATCCGGATATTCGCCGTACGTGGATTCCCGCAGTTCGTACTCGTCGGCCTTGCGGGCCTTCGCGAGCGCGGAGTAGCTCCGCGGGCCCATCACGAGGCGTTCCGGCGCCGCGCTCGCGCCGATCTTCGCGCGCCAGTAGCCGCTCTCCTTCGTGTCGTTGTTGAGCGCGCTGAGGATCAGCGGCTGGGCGGGATCGATGCCCGGCTCCTCGCGATCGGTGAGCCCCATGCGATACGTGACGTTGCCCCTCTTCCCCGCGCCGGCCGTGATGTTCACCGGCGCGACGATTCCGGCCGGGTCGAGTTCCCAGATATCGGTCTTGTCGTAGACGAACATGCGCGAGTCGTCCTTCGTGAATCCCAGCAGTCCGAACGGCCGCGGCTCTTCGGCGTCACCGGTGATCTCTTCGTCGAAGAAGTGCACATCCCTGAGGCCGGCGGTGAGATTCACCGTCTTGCCCGTCGAGATGTTGCGCGCCTGCCACGCTCCCTCGTGGAAATACGCGACGTACTTCGCCGTCACCGACAGCGAAGCCTGTTGCTTCATCTTCTTCAGTACGAGCGTGCGCCCGCCCGTGGTCGCGTCGACGGTATAAACGTCGGTACCGCCCTCGCCCCAGCCGGCATCGATCGAGTACGGCGACGTGCTGAGCCCGAGCGCGACCTTGCCGTTGTCGCTCACCAGCACTCGCTCGAGCGTGTCGTCGGTGAGCCGCAGCGCTTTCTTCGTGAGCGTCTGGTAGAGCCCCGTGTACGTCTTGTTGCGCTCGCGCGCGATGCCGACCTTCTGCACGGGATTGATTACCGGATCCTGCCAGTGCCAGAGATCGTAGACGGCCTTGTCGGCGAGCGAGTCCGCCGGAATCGAGTCCAGTGCGGGCTTGGCCATGGCGAACAGCAGGGCGGAGCCGTCGCGCGTGAAGCTCACCGCGCCGCGATCGGACACGAGCAGGCCTGCGCCGAACTGCGACGCGGTCACGATTTCGGTCGCGGATGCTGGTGCCACCTGTCCCTTTCCGCCCGAGAGCACGCTCAGGTAGAGCGAAAACTTCGGCTTCGCGGCCGAGGCGTCCGCGTGATCCGAAACGAACGCGACCTGTGTACCCTTTCGGTCGAGAACCAGCGAACGGTAGTTCCCCTTGCCGGCGAGCAGCACCGTCGTGGCGCCGGTCGAGAGCTGTCTCACGAAGGCGCCGGGCTTGGTGGAATCGGGCGACGAAGTCGTGTACGCGAGCCACTTCTCCGCGTCGTCCATGGTGAACGCGGAAACGCCCTCGATCCTCGCTTCGGTTCCGGTCGCGAGTTCGCGCAGCACGAGCGTGAACCCGGGATCGCGGCGTGCGCCGCCCGCGCCGCCGGACATGGTCGTCGCCGCACCGCCCGCCGCGCCGCCGCGGCCACCGCCACCAGCGCGGCCGCCACCGCCGCCACCGGCGGGCGCCGTGCTGTCGGATTCCAGCATGTATGCGATGTACCTGCCTCCGTCGCGCGCGAGCCGGAACGATCGCACTTTCCCGAGGATCGTCACGTTGCCGTCGGGAAGCGAGACGAGGCCGAGATTGTTGCGCGGCTGCGCGGCGGCACCGCGACCCCGCCCGCCGCGCGACGCGGCGTCGTACTGCGCCTTGGGCGCGTACTGCAGAAAGGCGACGAAGCGCGAATCGGCGGAGAACTGCGCGGGCGCGGCGTTGAAGGTGGACGTGGAGTCGGCATTCGGCTGCAGCTGCAGCCGGCCCGTGAAACCGCGCGGCACCCTGAACTCGGTGGCGCCCGAGGTCGACCGCACCACGAGCTCACCCTCACCCACGACGGGACCCGCGGTGTACGCGGTCCACTTGCCGTCCGGTGACAGCGACGGGCCGCTGAGCGCACGCCACGAATCGTATATGTCCTGCGTGATGGGCTTCTTCGCCGACTGGGCGAGGGCGAGCGCGCTTCCGACGAGCACGAGTGCCAGCGCGCGGCAGGCGGAGGAAATCAGGCGCGTGTTCATGGTGCGGGCCAGTTCCAGTTATGATGGTGAGGCACTACCGGGGTCGCACCCCAGAATACGCGTCACCGCCGCGATCCGCTCAGCGAGCAGCCCGCCTCCCTCCCCCTCGCCCGTCGCCCTTCGCCAGATCGCTGCTCACCCGTCGCGTCGTCGCCGCGGTTCTCGTCGCCCGCCGCCGCGGTTCTCGTCGCCCCTCGCCGCCGTGCAAGCTATCTTGGAAGCATGAAGCGCCTCCTTCGCTACTTCGTGCAGGGCCTGATCCTCACCGTCCCCGCGGTCGTGACGGGATACGTGTGTTACGGGGTGTTCGTGCGCATCGACAGCTGGCTGCACCTGCCGATTCCGGGCGCCGGTTTCGTCGCGACGATCAGCGCGATCACGCTGATCGGATTCCTGGGACCGACCGTTCTCAGCAAGCCGCTCGTCGACGGGTTCGAGAAGCTCATCGAGCGGCTCCCGTTCGTGCGCCTGCTCTACACGTCGACGAAAGACCTGCTGAACGCGTTCGTCGGCGAGAAGCGGCGCTTCGACAAGCCCGTCATCGTCACGCTCTCGGCGGACGGCGCGCTGCGCGGGTTCGGGTTCATCACGCAGGAATCGCTCGCGATGCTCGGACTGCACGATTCCGTCGCCGTCTACTTCCCGCAGTCGTACGCGTTCGCAGGGAACACGATCATCGTGCCCGCGTCACGCGTCACGCGCATCGATGCGGTCTCGTCCGATGTGATGGCGTTCGTCGTTTCCGGTGGTGTCACCGAGGTTCCCAGGATCAGCGACTCATGAAGAAATCACTGTTCGCCGCGGCGTTCCTGCTTCCGGCCGCATTGCTCCCACAGCGCGGCCGCACCGCCGCTCCGGGCGCCTCCGCTGCGCAGCGCGACTCGCTCGTGCTGCTCAAACCCGCCGCCGTGTGGGACGCGATCGACGACACGCCCCATGCGGGATGGACGGTGCTCGTGCGAGGCGACCGCATCGAGGCCGTCGGCCCGGCGAGCCAGGTCGGCTCACCAGCGGGCGCGACGGTGATCGACCTTCCAGGCACCACGCTTCTTCCCGGATTGATCGAGGCACATTCGCACGTGCTGCTCCATCCGTACAACGAAGCGCAGTGGAACGACCAGGTCATGAAGGAACCGCTCGCGCTTCGTACCGCGCGCGCGACCATCTCGCTGCGCAACACGCTGATGGCGGGCTTCACGACGATCCGCGACCTCGGCACCGAGGGCGCGGGCTACGCGGACGTCGGCCTCAAGCAGGCCGTGAACCAGGGAGTCATTCCCGGCCCGCGCATGTACGTCGTCACGCGGGCGATCGTCGCGACCGGAAGCTATGCGCCGAAGCGCACCGATTTCTCGTTCGAGCCCGCTCAGGGCGCGGAAGAAGCGAACGGGCCCGAGGACGTGATCCGCGTGACGCGCGACCAGATCGCGCACGGCGCCGACTGGATCAAGGTGTACGCCGACTATCGCTGGGGCCCGAACGGCGAGGCGATGCCGACGTTCAGCGAAGCGGAGTTGCACGTGATGGTGGAAACGGCAAAGTCGAGCGGACGCTACGTCGTCGCGCATTCGACGACGGCCGAGGGCATGCGCCGCGCGGTGATGGCCGGTGTCGACGACATCGAGCACGGCGACGCCGGCACGGCGGAAGTGTTCGCGCTCATGAAGGCACACGACGTGTCGTTCTGCCCGACGCTCGCGGCCGGCGACGCGACGAGCCAGTACTCAGGCTGGCAGAAGGGCGTGACCGCGGAACCCGCGGGCATCACGCGCAAGCGCGCGTCGTTCAAGCTCGCGCTCGAGTCGGGCGTGCGGATCTGCAACGGCAGCGACGTCGGCGTATTCACGCACGGCGAGAACGCGCGCGAGATCGAGCTGCTGGTGAACTACGGCATGACGCCCGCCGCCGCACTCAAGGCGGCCACGAGCGTGGACGCGCGGGTGCTGCACCTCGAGAACCGGCTGGGCGCGGTGAAGGTCGGGCTGTGGGCGGACTTGATAGCCGTGGAGGGGGATCCGACGCGCGACATCTCGAAGATCCGCGCGGGCAATGTCAGGTTCGTTATGAAATCAGGGGTCGTTTATAAGCGGCCTTAACTGCGAGTTGAAGCGTTTTTTGTGGGTTGGTTGCTGGTGAACTAATTCGTTTACTGAGAACCAACCCACAAAAAACGTTTTCACTCGCTGTTTCGGCCCCCTGAATCAAACCGTCGTGCAGGTTCGTACTGTCCCAGCATAAAGCTCTCGTCTCCCCTCTCCGAGCTGCCCTATGCTGCGTGACCTGCGACTCGCCTGGCGCCTGTTCATCAAGAACCCGGGCTTCACCGCCATCGTCGTCGTCACGCTCGCGCTCGGCATCGGGCTGAACACCGCGGTCTTCTCCGCGGTCGACGCCCTGCTCCTCCGGCCGCTCCCCGGCGTGCGCGCACCGAAGGAGCTCCTGCAGCTCTATCGCTCGTGGCCCGGCGACATGAAGTACGGGTCGAATTCGGTCCCGCATTTTCTCAGCATCCGCGAGCGCGCGACCGACGTGTTCGCCGACGTCGCCGCCTCGGACTTCGAGCTGTTCAGCATCACCACCGCGAACCGCCCGCAGCGCACCTTCGGTCAGATGGTGTCCGCGAACTTCTTCTCGCTCCTGGGCGTGAAGCCGTTGAAGGGCCGGTTCTTCCTCCCCGAGGAGGACATCGGGCGCGACGCGCATCCGGTGGTCGTGGTCAGCGAGCCGGCGTGGAAGACGATGTTCGGCGGCGATCCGGACATCATCGGCCGGAAGGTCGTGCTGAACGGCCGCAGCTATTCGGTCATAGGCATCGCGCCCGCCGAGTTCCGGGGCCTCATGCCCATCGTGCAGCCCTCGCTCTGGATTCCGCTCACGCAGTGGAGCGACGCGCGCCCGGGCAACGTGCAGGGGTACGAGAACCGCGACAACAATTCGATGGATATGATCGCGCGGCTCAAGCCCGGAGTGACGCCCGCGATGGCGCGCACGCGCATGGACGCCGTGATCTCGGAGCTTCGCGCGATCTACCCTGACGATTACAAGCAGAACGGGATCACCATGGTGCCGCAGCCCGAGGCGGGAGTCCATCCGATGTTCAGGAACACCGAGGTCGGGCTCACGTCGGTGGTCATGGCGGTCGTCGCGATTCTCCTGCTCATTGCCTGCGTCAACGTCGCCAACCTGTTCCTGGCCCGCGCGCGCGACCGCGCCCGCGAGATGGCGATTCGCCTGAGCCTCGGTGCGCGACGCTCCGTGCTGCTCCGGCAGTTGCTCACCGAGAGCCTCTTCTTCGCCGCCGCCGCCGGGATCGCGTCGCTCGCGGTCGCGCAGTGGGCGATCGGCCTCGCGAACAGGATCGAGATCCCGTTCGACATCGGGTTCAGCCCCGACTTGCGGCTCAGCCCGAAGGTGCTGCTGTTCACGCTCGGCGCATCGGCCCTCACCGGGATCCTGTTCGGGATCGCGCCGGCGCTGCAGGCGACGCACCCCTCGCTCGTGCCGGCGCTGAAGGGCGAGGCGCCCGCCGGACGGTCGCGCGCACGGGCGAGCAGCGGGCTCGTCGTCGCGCAGATGGCCCTGTCGATCGTGCTCCTCGTGTGCGCGGGACTCTTCCTGCACAACCTCCAGGCGGCGACGACGATCGAGAAGGGATTCGACAGCAGCCACCTGCTGCTCGCGAGTGTGGATCCTTCGCTGCAGGGCTACGACCGGGCGCGGTCGGCGGAGTTCTATCGTCGCCTGATCGAGCGGCTGACCGCGCTTCCCGCCGTGCGCCATGTGTCCACGGCGACGCTGGTGCCGCTCGGGCTCTCGAACAACGACTGGGGCGTCACCATTCCCGGCTATACGCCTTCGCCGAACGAACTGATGAGCATCGAGGTCAGCCAGGTCGGCCCGGACTATTTCGCCACGATGGGAATCCCGATCCGAAAAGGACGCGGCATCGAAACGCGCGACGACTCCACGGCGCAGAAGGTGATCGTCGTCAACCAGCACTTCGCCGATCATTTCTGGCCGGGCCAGGACGCGATCGGCCGCACCGTCCACACGGGCGGGAACGATCACGTCGTCATCGGCGTCGTGCCGACCGGCAAGTACCAGCGGCTCGGCGAAGATCCGACGTCGTACATGTACCTGTCGCTGGAGCAGAGCTTTGCGGCCGGGCGCTGGGTGCAGGTCCGCACCGCGGGAGATCCCGCCTCGTTCGCCCCGACCCTTCGCGCGGAGATGGCGGCGATCGACGCGCAAATGCCCCTTTCCGACGTGCGCACGATGGAGGCGCATCTCGGCATCGCGCTGTTCCCGGCGCGCCTCACGGGCGCGGTACTCGGGATTTTCGGCCTGCTCGGTCTCGGTCTCGCGGCGATCGGGACCTACGGCGTCATGGCGTATGCCGTGGCGCAGCGGACGCGGGAGATCGGGATTCGCATGGCGATCGGCGCGGGACGCGGGGATGTGATCAGACTGCTGATGCGGCAGGGGCTCGGCCTGGTGGCGGCGGGCCTCGGGATCGGGCTCGCGCTCGCGGTCGGAGCCGCGAAGCTGGCGAGCAGTCAGCTGTACGGGAGCGGTGGGTTCGACGTGATCACGTTTGCGGCGGTGCCGATGGTGCTGATCGGAGTGGCGGCGTTGGCGATTTGGATTCCGTCGAGGAAGGCATCGGGGATGGATCCGGTGGTGGCGCTGAGGCAGGAGTAATACGGCCGTTTGCAGTTGTCAGTGGTCGCAACAAAGGGGATGAGTCAACGGTCGTACGTCGTTGGTATCGAACTAACGGCGACGGGACAGGTGGGCGTTCGCTCCCATCTGTCCCGTCGCTTTTGGTTCGATACCAAGCACCAAGGACCGTTAACTCATCCCTTTTGTTGCGAGAACCGATTACCTGCCCGCAGGGCCAGATAGAGCACCGGCCCCATCGCGAGTCCGATTGCCGATCCAATCAACGAAGGCCGCGCAATATCCCCATCCCGAATCGCCAGCCAGATATCGACGCCGAGCACCAACGCCGGAAGCGTGGCGAGCGCGATGACCCCGGCCGTGCCCGTGGGAATCCGAAACACGCCTCGCATCTCCGGCTCGCGTCGCCTGAGCGCGACCAGCGCGCCGAACTCGAGCATCAGCGCGATCGCGTACAGCAGCACATCCGCGACCACGAGTTTTCCGAACGGCACGAGCACGAACACCGAGTAGAACACGGCGGACACGAGCACCGCGCGGGTCGGCGTTCCGCGTTCGTCGGTCCGCGCGAGCGATGACGGAAGCAGGCCGTCCACCGCCATCGCAAGCGGAATCCGCGAGTACGAGAGCAGCAGCGCGTTGAACAACGCGAGCGCGCTCACGAGTCCCCCGAGCGCGATCCACGCCGCGATGAACGGCCCTGCCCCGCCCGTCACGTGCGCCGCGATCGACGGCCACGTTCCATCCTGCCATTTGCTCCCGTCGCTCGCCGCGAGCGCCGGCAAGAGCGGCACGAAATAGCCGAGCGTGACGAGCGGCAACGCGACGAGGAGCGCGCGCGGGTAGCTGCGCGACGCATCGATCACCTCTCCCTGCACGGTGCTCGCGTTGTCCCACCCGATGTAGTTCCAGAGCGCGGTCGAGAGTCCCACCGCAAGGCCGGCGCGAACCGTCGTGCCCGGGTTCATGAACGGCGTCCAGGGCGCGTGCTGCGCGTGAGGAATCGCGAACAGCGCGAGCGCGAGGAATCCCAGCAGCACGAACGACCCCGCCCAGATCGACACCCGCCCAACCGGAAACGCTCCGCGCAGGTTGATCGCCGTCGCGCCCCAGATCACCACGAGCGACACGATCCACGCGCTCCCGGCGCCGAGCGACGGGAAGAACCATCGCAGGTACTGGTTGAACAGCACCGGATAGATCGCCATGTCGACGAGCGAGTACAGCCACGTCGCCCATCCGTTCTGGAAGGCCCAGAACTCGCCGAACGCGCGACGAACCCAGCGGTAGTAGCCGCCTTCTTCGGGCAGCATGCTGGCGAGCTCGCCGATGATCAGCGTCTCTGGAAGCGACCACACGAGCGGTACAACCAACAGGGCGAGCAAAGCGAGTCCTGGTCCAACGGAACCCGCGAGACCCTCGGTCGTGTAGGCCCCGCCGGACACGTTGAAGAACATCACGAACACGAGCGCGGTGCTCGTCAGCGTTTTCTGGAGCTTCACGGCCGTGAATGTAATTCTGCATCCCTCTGATGGACAGCAAAGTGCACCGGTGCTAAGCTGACGCATGCGACTCGAACGCGCGGCTGCGCTCGCTCCCGGCGGGGTGGGAAACATCGGACCGGGACTCGACGTGCTCGGCATGGCCGTCACGGGTCCCGGCGATCGCGTCATCGCCGAGCGCGCGGACGAACCGGGCGTCAAGATGACCGGCGGTGGGCACCCGGATCTTCCGCGCGCGGCGGACAGGAACGCAGCGGGGATCGCGGCGATCGCGGTGCTCGAGCGCGCCGGCACCCTGGACGACGGCGTGCGCCTCACGCTCGAAAAGCGCCTGCCCCTCTCCGGCGGACAGGGCGGCAGCGCGGCATCCGCCGTCGCGGGTGCCGTCGCCGTGAATCGCCTGCTGGGCAATCCGCTCGATGCAACCGCGCTCTTCGAGTGCGCGCTCATCTCGGAATCGAAACTCTCCGGACGGCACGGCGACAACCTCGCGTCCGCGCTGTTCGGCGGCGTGATCCTCGTGCGTTCGCTCGACCCCGTCGACATCATCTCGCTTCCCTTCCCCGCGGAACTTCGCGTGGTGCTCGCGCATCCCGCGCAGCGGCTCGATACCGCCGAGGCACGGGAGGTGCTGCCCCGCTTCATCGATCGCGCATCGGCCATCGCGCAAATGGCCAACGTCGCCGCGATGGTCGCCGCCTTCGCGAGCGGCGACATCGCGCTGCTCGCTCGCGCGCTCGACGACCAGATCGCGGAGCCTGCGCGTGCCCACCTGCTGCCGGGATTCGTCGAGGCGAAGGCCGCCGCGCTGCGCGCGGGCGCGCTCGCCGGATCGATCTCCGGTGCGGGCCCGACGAGCTTCTACATCACCGACAATGACACGACTGCCGCCGCGATCGCGGCGGCGGTGCGCGGGGAGTACGACGCGCGCGGCGTCGCCTGCGATGTGCGGATCGCTCGCGTGGCGGCGCGTGGCGCGCTGACGCTCCCCGAAGACGCCACCAGTGCCTGACCCGCAGCGTAACGCGCTCTTCCTGGACGCCGGCGCGGCGAGCGTCCAGCGCTGCGCGCGCTGCGGCGCCGTCACGCCCGAGCTCGATGCGGCCGCCGAGTGCGCGCGCTGCGGCGGCCTCCTCGAGATCGTGCACGCCACGCCGGACGCGCACGGCGCGGCGCTGCTCGCGCTGTTCGGGCTTCGCTCGGGCATGAAGCCCACGAGCGAGCCCAGTGGCGTCTGGCGTTACCGGGAACTCGTGATGCCCTCCGCGAAGGAGCCGGTGAGCCATCCCGAGGGCAACACGCCTCTGCTCGCGCGCCGCACCATCCAGGCCTTCGCGGGCTCGGCGTCGCTCCTGCTCAAGCACGAGGGACAGAATCCCACCGGCAGCTTCAAGGATCGCGGCATGACGGTCGCCGTGACGCAGGCCAAGCGCATAGGCGCGCGCGCGGTGGCGTGTGCATCGACGGGAAACACGTCGGCATCGCTCGCGGCATACGCGGCGCACGCGGGCATCCCCGCCCTCGTATTCGTGCCGCGCGGCCAGATAGCCCTCGGCAAGCTCGCCCAGTCGCTCGCGTACGGCGCGCGCACGCTGCTCGTGGACGGCGATTTCGACGCGTGCCTGCGTCTCGCGCGGGACGCGTCGCGCGAGCTCGGTGTTTATCTCGTGAACTCGATCAATCCATGGCGCGTCGAGGGCCAGAAGACGATCGTGTTCGAGATGCTGCAGCAGCTCGGCTACGACGCGCCCGACTGGATTGCGCTTCCCGCGGGCAACCTTGGCAACACCTCGGCGTTCGGCAAGGCCCTGCGCGAGGCGTTCGCGCTCGGACTGATCACGCGCGTGCCTCGCCTGCTGGCGGTGCAGGCCGCGGGCGCGGCGCCATTCGCATCTTCGTTCGCGAAGCATTTCTCCACGCACGAGCCCGTGCACGCGGAAACGCTCGCGACCGCGATCAAGATCGGCGATCCGGCGAGCTGGGATCGCGCGGTGCGCGCGATCACCGAGACGAACGGCGTCGTCACGTCGGCGAGCGACGCGGAGATCCTCGACGCGAAGGCGGTGATCGACGCGAGCGGCGTGGGATGCGAACCGGCCAGCGCCGCGAGCGTGGCGGGCGTGCGGCAGCTGCGCGATCGCGGTGTGATCGGCGAGCACGAGCGCGTGGTCGCGGTGCTCACCGGACATGTGCTGAAGGATCCCGGGATCATTCAGTACTATCACCAGGAAATGGAGCCGCGACCGGCGCGGGCGAACAGGCCGGTCGAAATTGGGGCTTCGCTGACGGAAGTAGAGCGCGTGCTAAAATCGGCGACGAGCGACGGGTGGGGCGATTTGGCGAAAAGCGACGAGTGAGGAGCGAGGAGAAAGTCTGCGCGGCACGCGGGGTGATGCTCGCAATCGCCATCGGAGTGAGCGCAGCCGCGCTCGGCGCGCAGTCCCACACCTACCACATCCGGTCGAAGATCCTCGGCGAGGAGCGCACCTTCCACGTAAACCTCCCGCCGAATTACTCCGTCGCGAGACAGCGGTACCAGGTCACCTACCTCCTCGACGGTCACCTCAAGGCCTTCTTCGATCTCGCGGTGGCCTCCGCCGGCTACGACATCACCACCGGCGGCCCGCACGAGTTTGCAATCCCGCCGCAGATCGTCGTCGGCGTGGAGCAGAAGCAGCGGAGCGTCGACCTGGGGAGTAACCAGGAGGCGTTTGACCGGTTCCTCGCCGAAGAACTCGTGCCGTACATCGACAAGGAGTTCAGGACCGTTCCTTATCGCACGCTCATCGGACACTCGCTCGGCGGCCGATTCGCGCTCTTCACGGCCTGCCGGAACCCGGGGATGTTCCCGGCGATCATCGCGATCAGCCCCGGGGTCGGCGACAGCACGGGCTTCAAGGCGATCACCGACTGTCTGCGCCGCGACTTCACCGCGAATCGCACGGTGCTGCGGCAACTCGTGCTGACCGCCGGCGATCGGGAAGGCCGTCTCTACGCGGCCACCGTGAAGCTTCGCGATTTTGTCCGCGACTCGGCCCCTCCCATCTGGCGGATGCTGCTCGTCGACGGGACCGGACTCGGCCACACCGACACGCCATTCGCGGCCATTCCGCGCGGCATCCGGTTCGTGCACGAGGCCGCGGTGTGGGAGATGCCCGCCGCGCAGGGCGACAGCGTCGGCGAGGGAAAGGGCGACGAGCCCGGGCGCCGCGTGGCGGAGTTCTACAAGTCGCTCAGTGCGCGCGTCGGCTACACGGTCGCGCCGTCAGCCAAGTGGCTGCACACGATCGCGTCCGCGCACCTGAGGCATGGCGAGCGTGCCGAGGGACTCGCCGCCGCCAAGCGGCTCACCGACGAGTACCCTGAGGACGTGAACGGCTGGACGGTCCTCACCGATGCCTGCATTTCCGAGGGAGACAACGACTGCGCGCGGCGCGCGGTGGAGGAAGCGCTGCGCGTGCTGGATCGGATGGACTTCTTCGACGAGGGAGCGCACGCGATACAGAAGAAGTTCTTCACGGACAACCTGCAGAGAATCCAGGCGCGTCCGTAGCCGGACGCGCGAGCGCCGCCAGCACCTTTCCCGCCCGCACCGCCGCCTCCGCGATTCGCTCCGGCGACGTGATGAACGAGACGCGGAAGAACCCTTCACCGCCGGCGCCAAGCCCTGAGCCTGGCAGCACGATCACGCCTTGCTCGTCCATGAGCCGGTCCGCGAACTCCGCGCTCGCAATGCCTTCCGGAAGCGGCAGCCAGAGGTACATCGTGCCTTTGGGAACTTCGCACGTGAAGCCGTTCGAGCGGAACGCCTTCACCGCGGCGTCGCGCCGCTCCTTGAATACGGCGATGTTGCCCGGCACCCAGCTCTTCCAGCTCGCGAGCGCGGCGACTCCGGCGCGCTGGATCGCCATGAACTGGCCCGTGTCGAGAAAGCCCTTCACCTTCGCGAGCGCCGCGACGATTTCGCGATTGCCGCACGCCCAGCCGCACCGCCAGCCCGTCATGTTGTACGTCTTCGAGAGCGAGTGGAACTCGATCGCCACGTGGCGCGCGCCGTCGACGTCGAAGATGCTCGGCGCGACGTAGCCGTCGAACGTCATCTCCGAGTACGGATTGTCGTACACGAGCACGATGTCGAGCTCGGCACAGCGCTTCACGACGCGCTCGAGATACTCCATCGGCGCGATCGCGCCGGTGGGGTTGTTCGGATAGTTCAGGTAGAGAATCTTCGTGCGCTTGAGAACGTCGGCCGGAACGTCATCGAGCTCGACGAGGAATTTTGTGCGCGGCGTAATCGGATAGAGGTAGGCCTCGCCGTCGGAGAGCAGCGTGCCGCCCCTATACGCGTTATAGCCCGGTTCGGGAACGATCGTCGCATCGCCCGGCTGCACATACGCGAGGGCGAGGTGCGCGAGTCCTTCCTTCGAGCCGATCAGCGGGATGATGTCGAGCAGCGGATCGAACGTGTGGCCGAATCGCGTGTGCATCCACGATGACACGGCTTCGCGGAACGCCGGGAGGCCGAGGGCGAAGCCATACCTGCTCATGGCGGGTTCGCGCGCGGCGGCGACGAGCGCTTCGATGGCGGCGGGAGGCGGGGCAAGATCCGCATCGCCGGCGCCGAGGTCGATGACGTCGACGCCCTTCGCGAGCAGATCGCGCTTTCGCTGCGGGATCGACGCGAGGACGTAGGGGGGCAAAGACTTCAGACGATCCGCTTGCTTCGGCATTGATTGAGCGTGGGATGGGAAAGGCGAGTTGAGACGTTATTTGTTGGTTGGTGGTTGGTTAACCAATTCGTTCACCAGCAACCAACGCACAAAAGACGTTTCAACCCGCCGTTAGGTGGTCCTCAGCTGGTCGGCGGCGAGAACCC
>PMYN01000045.1:70423-77243 GCA_003171215.1 Gemmatimonadota bacterium
ATCGACGCTTCCGCCCGCCCGGGGTGCGGCCCGTGCGGGATCCCATCCGGGTGATGCGTGATCGACCCGTACTCGATCCCCTTCCGGCTCATGAACTCGCTCGACGCATAGAAGATCACTTCGTCCGAATCCACGTTGCTGTGGTTGTACGGAGCCGGGATCGCCTCCGGATGAAAATCGAACGGCCGTGGGCAGAACGAGCAGATCACGAATCCGTCGCCCTGGAACGTCTGGTGCACCGGCGGTGGCTGGTGCACGCGGCCGACGATCGGCTCGAAGTCGTTGATGTTGAAGGCCCACGGATAGAACATCCCGTCCCAGCCGACGACGTCGCACGGGTGGTGATCGAGGATGAACTCGTTCAGCCCATTGTACTGCTTCACGATGATCTGGAAGTCGCCCTTCTCGTCACGCGTCACGAGCTCGCGCGGCACCTTGAAATCGCGCTCGCTGTACGGCGCGCCCTCGACGATCTGACCGTAGTCATTGCGGTAGCGTGACGGCGTGCGCACGTAACCCCGGCTCTCCATGATCAGGAGCTTCGCCGGTTTCGTGAACACATAGCGGTGCAAAATGCCGCGATGGATGACGAGATAGTCGCCCGGCGCGATCGGCATGTTCCCGAACTGCGTCTCGAGCGTGCCCTCGCCCTCCGCGACGTACACGACTTCGTCGCCCTGCGCGTTGCGATAGAAGTGCTCGTCCTGCTTGTCGGGCTGCGAGTACAGCATCGCGACGTCGTCGTTGAACAGGATCGGCGTCCGGTCGAGCGTGGGGCTCCCGCCGCGCGCGAGCCGCGCCGTGCGGAAGTGGCGGTGCTTCAGCGTCCGGTCGGGATCGACTTCGTACTTCACGTCGCGAATTCGGCGCGCCGACTTTACGGTCGTCGGCGGATATACGTGGTACAGCAGCGACGACGGCCCCGTGAATCCCTCGTTCCCCACCAGCTGTTCGGCGTAGAGCGCTCCGTCGGGGCGGCGAAAGATGATGTGCCGTTTGCGGGGAATTTTGCCGAGCGTGTGGTAGATGGGCATTACAGGTTGCCTCGCGCCGCCTGCTCGCGCTCGATCGACTCGAACAGCGCCTTGAAGTTGCCCTTGCCGAAGCTCTTCGCGCCCTTCCGCTGGATGATCTCGTAGAAGAGCGTCGGCCGGTCCTGCACCGGCTTCGAGAAGATCTGCAGCAGGTATCCCTCGTCGTCACGATCCACGAGCACGCCGAGTTCCTGGAGCGCCGCGAAGCTCTCGTCGATCTTGCCGACCCTGGCCTTCGCCCCCTCATAGTACGAATGCGGTACGGAGAGGAACTCGACGCCGCGGCTCATGAGGTCCCGGACGGTCTTCACGATGTCGTCGGTCGCCATCGCGATGTGCTGCACGCCGGGGCCCCGGTAGAACTCGAGATACTCGTCGATCTGCGACTTCTTCTTGCCGGCCGCCGGCTCGTTGATCGGGAACTTGATGCGGCCGTTCCCGTTCGACATCACCTTCGACATCAGCGACGAATACTCGGTGGAGATGTCCGTGTCGTCGAACGAGAGGAGGTTGAAGAAGCCGAGCACGCGCGAATAGAACCCGACCCACTCGTTCATCTTGCCGAGCTCGACGTTGCCCACGCAGTGGTCGACGTATTTCAGGCCGGTGGGCGCGGCCTTGAACGGCGACGACGTCGGCACGAAGCCGGGAAGGAAGAGTCCCTTGTAGTTCCGGCGTTCGACGATCGAGTGGATGGTGTCGCCGTAGGTCGCGATGGCCGCCATGACGACCTCGCCGTCGGCGTCCTTCATCACGGTCGGTTCCTGCACCGAGCGCGCGCCGCGCTCGACGGCTTTCGCGTGCGCGTCGCGCGCGTCGTCCACCCAGAACGCGAGATCGCGCACACCGTCGCCGTGGAGCCGGATATGCTCGGCAATCGGCCCCTCGGGCCCGATCGGCGACGTGAGCACGAAACGGATCTTGTCCTGTTGCAGCAGGTAGCTCGCGCGGTCGCGAACGCCCGTCTCCGGCCCGCGGTATGCGAGCAGGTCGAATCCGAACGCCGTGCGATAGAACATCGCGCTCTGCTTCGCGTTCCCGACGTAGAACTCGATGTAGTCGGTGCCATTGATCGGGAACGTGTCGTGCGCGACGGATGGCGCGGGGGAAGCGATGGTCGTCATGGCATCATCTCACTTGTTCAGGCTTGCCTCGAGGAAACTCCTCACGTCCGCGTCGCTCATGTCCCGCCAGCCGGGGGTCACGTTGTTGAGCTTGCCCTCCTTCATCCACCGCTCGAGCTGGCCGAGCAGTTCGAACAGGTGCTCGAAGTCGTTCACGACGAAGAGCAGAGGCTGGTAGTGATCGATCTCGAAGTGCTGGTTCACGACCCACTCCATCTGGATCGGGTGCCGCTGCACGTCGGGAGATTCGAGGCAGTGCACGATCTCGCCGTATGACGACATCAGCCCGCTGCCGTACGCCTTGTGCTCGCCCGGCTTGTCACCGCGCATGAGCCCGAACTCGATCGTGAACCAGAAGAACCGCTGCAGCGCATTCTGCATGCTCGAGAGCCGGCGCAGCTTCTCGGCTTCATCCTTCACGCCGGAGACGAGTTCGGCGGCGGTGTGCGCGCACTTGCCGAACCGCACGAGCGTGTCGGCGAACGCCGGGTCTGTGTGCATCGGCACGTGACCCGCGATGTCGTGGAAGATGTCCGGCTCGGGCAGGTAGTCGAGCGAACTCCCGTCGCGGATGGTGATCGTCGTCGGGAATTCGCGGCGGCTCAGGCAGTCGAAGAACTGGAAGGCGGGCACGAACCCGCTCACGGCCCTCGCGCGAAAGCCCGTGCGCGGCACCATGAACTTGTTCACGTCCTCGAGGCGCGGCACGTGCGTCGCCTCGAAGCAGAGCGTCGCGAGGCCGTCGAGGAACTTCTGGTTGGCGTAGCGCGCCCACCGGTCCTGCATGCGCGCGTACAGCCGCTGCCACGCGTCGTGGTTTTCAGGCGAGTAGAGCTCGTAGGGCTGCTCGATGTACATCTCGCCGTTCGCGACGGCGTTCTCGATGTACGGGGCCTTGGTGGTGGTGAGCCCCTGCCCGGCGACGAACTCATGCTTCCCTTGCACAGCCATTTCTCCCCCGACTATTTGGCGTTGATATCGGCCAAATATAGCCGGAAGCCGGAAGCCGGACGTGCGCTTCAGGCTTCCGGCCTCCGGCTTCACGCCAGCGAGCGCAGCTTCTCGCGGTCCGCATTGCCCCCGGTGACGATGCACACCACGCTCGACCCCGGCTCGACCTTGACCGCACCGGAGAGGAGCGCCGCGAGCCCTGCGGCCGCGGCAGGTTCCGCGATCACCTTGCACCGTTCGATGATCGTCCACATCGCGTCGACGATCGCGCTGTCGGGAATCGTGACGATCTCGAGACCGAGCTGTTTGACGTGCGCAAACGTGAGCGCACCGGCGTGCGGCGCGGCGAGGCCGTCGGCGACCGTGTCGGTCCTGTCGAGCTTCTGCGGAGAGCCGCGATCGAGGCTGAGACGCATGGCGGCGGCGCCCACCGGCTCCACGCCGATCACGCGAATGCCGGGACGGCGCGCGAGCGCCGCGACGGCGACGCCGCTCACGATTCCTCCCCCGCCCACGCCCACGAGGATCACGTCGGCCTGCGGCACGTCGTCGAGAATCTCGTCGCCGACGGTGCCCGCGCCCGCGATGACCGCGGGGTCGTCGAAGGGACTCACCTCCACGAGATTTCGCGCGGCCTGAATCGACTTCATCGTCTCGACGAGATCGGCGTCGGTCAGGATGACCTCGCCGCCGTAGGAACGTGTCGCCTCGACCTTGCTGCGCACGGCCTTCGCGGGCATCACGATCACCGCATGCGTGCCCATCTCGCGCGCCGCGAGCGCAACTCCCTGCGCATGGTTGCCGGCGGACATCGTCACGACTCCGCGCTTTCGCTCATCGGCGGTCAGCGCCGACATGCGATTGAGTGCCCCGCGCACCTTGAACGAGCCGGTCTTCTGGAAGAGTTCGAGCTTGAGGTGCAGTTCGACGCCGAGGCGGTCGCTCAGCTGCGCCGAGCGCATCATCGGAGTGCGCCGGACGCGTCCGTCGATGACGTCATGGGCGGCGCGGATGTCCTCGACGGTAATCAGGGTGCGATCGGTCATGAGGTCTGCGTGATGTCCAGTTCGGGGAGGTGTCGGAAAAGTTCGAGCGAGGAAGGATTGGCCAGTGCATCGGTGTTCTTGACTGCCCGCCCGTGGATCACGTCACGCACGGCGATCTCGGTGATCTTGCCGCTGATGGTGCGCGGGATGTCGGCCACCTGTACGATGACGCGCGGCACGTGGTGCGGCGAGCAGTTGACGCGGATCCGCCGGCGCATGCGCTCGCGAAGCGCGTCGTCGAGCGTGAGGCCGGGCCGGAGGCGGACGAAGAGCACCACGCGCTCGTCGTCGCCCATGGCCGACCGCACCTGTTGCCCGACAACGACACTCTCGAGAACCTCGTCGAGCTGTTCCACCTGACGGTAGATCTCGGCGGTCCCGATGCGGACACCGCCGGGATTGAGCGTCGCGTCGCTGCGGCCGAAGATCACCACGCCGTCGTGCGCGGTGATCTCGGCCCAGTCGCCGTGGCGCCAGACCCCGGGAAAGAAGTCGAAATAGGCGGCGCGATACTTCGCGCGATCGGGGTCGTTCCAGAATCCGACCGGCATCGACGGAAACGGACGCGTGCACACGAGCTCACCCGGCGTGCCGCGGAGCGGCTGGCCGTTCTCGTCGAACACGTCGACGGCCATGCCAAGGCCGCGGCACTGGATCTCGCCACGGTGCACGGGCAGCAGCGGATTGCCGAGCGCGAAGCAGGAGATGATGTCGGTGCCGCCGGAAATGCTCGCCAGGTGCACGCCGCGCTTCACGTCGCGTTCGACGTAATCGTAGCTGTGCGCGGCGAGCGGACTGCCGGTCGAGAGAATCGTGCGCAGCGCGTGGAGATCGTGCGTCGCGGCCGGCACGAGCGCGTGCTTCTCGGAGAGCGCGAGGTATTTGGCGCTCGTGCCGAACACGTTCACGCGCTCCTCCGCCGCCATCGTCCAGAGCGCGTCGGGCGCGGAGGGCGGCATGGGCGAGCCGTCGTAGAGCACCAGCGTCGCGCCGCTCGCGAGCGCGCTCACGAGCCAGTTCCACATCATCCAGCCGCAGGTGGTGAAATAGAAGACGCGATCGCCGGGCGCGATCGCGGTGTGCAGNNTGATCGAACGGCAGCCGGTCGAACCGGAGCGGAACGCCCTCGCCTCGCGCGGCGAAGCTCTCCCACGACTCCGCGCCACGAATGCCCGCGAGATCGTCCCCGCCGAGCGCCGCGCGCAGGTACGGAACCACCACGACGCGTTCGACGGATGGCATCGCGCGCACGATTTCGCCCACGCGTTCGAGTGAATCGATCTCCTGGCCGGCATAGCGGTAGCCGTCCGCGACGAAAAGGATGCGCGGCTCGATCTGGCCGAACCGGTCGAGCACTCCCGCGACGCCGAAATCGGGAGAGCATGATGACCACACCGCGCCGCACGACGCGGCGGCGAGCATCGCGATCACGGTTTCCGGAATGTTCGGGAGAAAGCCGGCCACCCGGTCGCCCGCGCGGAGGCCGCTCGCGCGAAGGGACGCCGCGACGCGAGCGACCTCTGCAGCGAGCGCGTCGTGACTCAGTTCGCGGCGCGCGCCTCGCTCATCACGGGATACAATCGCGGCGGATCCGCCTCGCCGCCGAAGGAGGTTCTCTGCGAAGTTCAGGCGTGCGCCGCGGAACCAGCGCGGGCCGAGTTCCGGGTCGGGCGGAGCCATGCGCTCGAAGCCTTCGACGATGGCGTCCCACGGGTCACGTCCTGCGCGCTCTTCCGCGACGATGCCCGTGAATCGCCAGACAGCGGCCCAAAACTGCTCCGGGTGCGCGCACGACCAGGCATGCCACTTCGCGTACGGCGAATCGGCCGCCGGTGCGGATTGATTGGATGCGCGGACGGCCCCGAAGAAACGAATCATCTCGAATTTTATCGCCGGGTACCCTCAAATGGTTACTCCTTTTGGGCGACTTGCATAGAAAAACGGCGCTGCCTATCGTGGAATGACCATACGGAGGTGGGGACTATGAGACGTACAATCGTTGCAGTCGGAATGATCGCGGTGGCCGCGAGCGCAGCTCACGCCCAGCGGTCATTCACATACGAGGCTGGCGTATTTGCTGAGTACACGAAGTTCGCCGACACGACCCACATCAAGAACGGCGGTGGCGGCGGCGCGCGGTTCGGCATTTTCGTGCTGCCGCGACTCGAACTCGAATATGAGGCGTCGGTCATTCCCACGAGTACTGCGACCCAGAGCAGCATCTCGGCGTGGAATAACCGTATCGACGCCGTGCTGAACTGGCCGCTCAGCCATAACACGGTGCTGCTCCTGGGCGGAGGCTTCACCGGAACGAACTACAAGGGCGATACCACGCACAACGCGTACGACGGCGGGTTCAATGTGCTCGCTGGCATTCGCCAGTGCATGAGCGCACGCTGGTCGTGGCGCCTCGACGCCGTGGGTGACTTCAAGAACCCGTCGGATCAGACGCCGAATCCTGGCGCCGCGACGCAAACGTACAGCGGACGTCTTGGCATCAGCTGGTTCATCGGCGGTCCGTCGAAGAACAGCCCGTGCTCGCCGGCCGAAGCGGCTCCGCCACCGCCCGCTCCGGCCCCTGCGCCGGCGCCCGCACCGGCTCCGGCGCCGCCACCGCCGCCCGCGCCCGCACCGGTCATCGCACCGCCGCCGCCGCCGGCCCCGG
>PMYN01000095.1 GCA_003171215.1 Gemmatimonadota bacterium
TGACATCTTTTAGAGAACTCACAACTCTGCGAGTGAACCGGGCTCGAGGGCATGAAGAAGCTGAGCGAGCATGACACGAAAGCTGATGTGGAACGCCCGGCGGGGCTACGTGACGCGTCAAACTGGGCGACGTCTCGCAGGTACGCGCCGAGTCCATGCCCTGACGTACAGCCTCCCCCCGGGGCGCCGCACCGATGGCGTGGGTCCCAGTCCGCCCTCGCACCGGTCGCGTCAGCGACACGTCGCATCATCTCTACCGCCGCTTCCTGTTGATCTGGAAAGCTCTGGCGCAGTGCTTGATCGCACGCCCACAGAATCGTCGCAAACTGCCCACACTGCCAACGGGCGGTGACTCCGGTTGTTACTAGTCCTCAGTGACACAAATGCGATGACGTATTATCTGGACTGCGCACTCCACTCCGCCGATTTCGCCAAGCTCGCCGCGTGACAATACGTCATCAACCTTTCGTTCCGCCGTACTAGCCATCGCAATGCGAAAACTCAACTTCGTACCCGCACTTCAGTCAGAGTTTGCCACAGTCGAAGCTGTCCTGAACTCAGACGGACCAACTCGGCGTGTGGATGCCTTGCTACTCTGCTGGATCAAGTACGAGAAACAGTTACGGCGGCTCTTCTCATTCCTCGTCTTCCAGCATCCGAAGTTTACCGAAAGCACCATCGACTCGGTCATATCCGCACTTGTCAAGAACAAGCATCTAAATCCCGAGACGTTCACCAAGGGAATAAACCAACTGAAGGTTCGTTCCGTCTCCGATCTTCTCGGCACGAAGTACAGCGCCCTTAATACGGAGATCAGTAGAATCCGCCGTTACCGCAACAAGCTCATGCACGGCCAGATCACTGGCCAGAACATCACGTCGCGCCAGATTGAGCGAGACATTTCTTACCTGATCGATCGGATCGAAACTCTCGCTATGGCCGCAGATTCGGAGTTTGGGTACGACGGCATACGACCCAACACATATCGTTCCGCCAAGTCATCGGCTCGGATCGCCGTTGCAAACTACCCGTTCAATGATGCGCTTGAGTTCAAAGGCTGGTTGAGAGTGACGTTGGCCCCATAAGCAGACAGTTCGGAACTAGAACGTCGCCATTTTTTCGGGTCCGTGTACCTGGCCGCGGATCGCGAATTCGTTCGGGGTCAGGTGGCCGAGCGAACTGTGGGGACGGTGCTGATTGTAGTCGGTGCGCCATGCCTCGAGCAGCTGCTTGGCATGGTCGAGCGAGAGGAACTGATGCACGTTCAGACACTCGTCGCGCAAGCGACCATTGAACGATTCGATATGGGAGTTGTCGGTGGGTTTTCCCGGCCGCGTGAAATCGAGTTGCACGCCGCGATAAAACGCCCACGCTTCGAGGGCTTTCGACATGAACTCCGTCCCGTGATCGACGGTGATCGAGACGGGCAATCCCGTCACGGCCGTCGTGCGTTCAAGGGCCGCAACGACATCGCGCCCCGTCAGTGAAAAACCGGCCTCTAGTATCGGACTCTGGCGACTCCACTGATCCACGATCGTCAACACGCGAAACGGACGCCCATCGAACAACTGATCGTGCACGAAATCCATGCTCCAGCGTTGGTGCACGCCCGGTCGGCGCCGGCACTGGACCGCGATGCAGCGCCATGTGCTTCCGCCGCCGCACGCGCATGCGCACCTGCAGTCCCTCGAGCCGATAGAGCCGGCGCACGCGCTTCTTGTTCACGCGCCACCCCTCCCGTCGCAGTAGGATGTGGATCCGCTGATAGCCGAACCGCGGCCGCGCCATCGCCAGCTCCCGGATGCGCAGCCGCAGCGCCGACTGATCCCGCGCGCGGCTCGGTTTGTACCACGCCGCTCGCGAAAATCCCGCCAGCCGACACGCCTGGGTCACGCTGATCTGGAACGTCTCCCGCATCCAGACCGCGCGTGCCCGTCGCCGCGTCGGCATCACCGGTTTTTTCGGAGGGTCTCCTGCAAGATGTGCTTGTCAAGCGACAGATCGGCGACCACGCGTTTGAGGCGCTGGTTTTCCTCCTCAAGCTGTCGGAGCTGTCGGAGCTCGGTCTGTGTCCAGGAGACTCAGGGATAGCACTGGGCCGGCGGCTCAGGGCCAACGGCGCGTTGAGCCGCGTTCGTGTGAGCGGTCCTGTCGGGGCTGACATCCAGAGAAAATGCAAACTGCCCCAGGCGAGGATTGCCTTGCTGATCCTTGCTTGCGCTCCATTCTATGTCCCAATACCGCATTGTGACGCGCATTCCTCGCAGCTTGAAATGCCGCATCGTGCTGTACTCTGGATACGCGAGACACTCACCTCGCAGCTGGGCGGAACGCATCCTTCCTCGGTTCCACCAATCCGCGCTTCGTTCATCCTTGGCATCCACGGCTAAGAGATTACCGCTCGTGCGCGCTTCCCCTTTCACCGCAAACAAAGCACACTGAAAATCGCCGGAGAAATTGATCTCACCCCGACCCTCATAGTTTCCGCTGTGACAGATCACACTATAGACCGAAACACCTGCCGAGTCCTTGATGAGTGCGCGCAAAGGAGTATCGACATTGTCTTTCCCTACATTCGTGAACGTACGAGTTTCTCGTAGAGACCTGACCACTGGCCAGTTGCCTGCTTGGACCTGCGAGCTATTCGGATCAACGGCGTGAATGATCGCGAACGCGACGATCACACTCCAAGTCTTTGGAAGCGATTTCATCACGGCACCTTAGTTGTGCCAGCCGGGCAGGTCATGCTGGCGGGGATCGTGAGGTTAACACTGGTGATTCCGTAATCGCGCGATGCTCCTGGTAGCTCGAGGATTAGGTTGCCGGGGAAGCGGCCCATCAAATAGCCTTGAACGTTGGGAACGGCGGTGCTCCCTATCGTTTCTACCACTCCCTGGAACGAGATGTTCGGTCCAGGAAATACGCCGCTTATTTGGCTGATGTACGGCCGCAAGGCTCCTTTCCCTCCCCATTGACTCGGAATCACAGCGGCGCCGATGGCGGTGACGAGAATGTTCCCTGCGGTTGGTCCTGAAAACCCTCCGGGTTTTCCTATCGTACTTGCATTACCCTTAAGCACGCGAGCAGACCCAGAACAGGTGTTCGTTTTTTTGGAGCTCGTCGTTTGCGGCTTGGAACCAGGCTGGCCGCCGCCGCCCCCGCTGCCTTGCCCAGCGTCTCCGTAGTTGCCAATACCTCCTAGTGGATCTGCTAGGCACGTGATACAGTCTGGCGGCAGAATCGGATCGCCGCACGGGTGGCTACCGACGCAGGTCGCGAGCCCAAGGGGATCGCTCTCGTTCACCGGATCATTCCCCGCGAACACATACGGATTGATGCCTCCCGCCAACCCGAGTGGATCTTCCGAGATGAACCGCCCGAGCACGGGGTCGTAGTAGCGCGCTCGCGCGTACGACAGCCCGCTCACGACATCGAACGGCATCGCCTGAAATCCGAGGCGCGTCGTCGCACCCGCCAGCGCCTGATAATCGATGATGGACCCGAACGGGTCGTATCGGTACCAGTTCGGCACCGAGTCGGCGTCAGAGATGAGTCCCGTGACATTGCCCAAGCCGTCCGTCGCGACGGCGTACTTCGTCCCGCTCGCGCCGCCGAGTCGTACGCTGTGCGGATGGTCCAAATCCGGATAGAAACTGTACTCGGCCATGGGATTCCCCGCGGTATCGACTTCCACGAGCGCCTGCACGCCGTCGTAGAGAAAGCCGGTCGACGAGGTCCCGACGGTGACCCGTACACGCCGCCCCCACGCGTCGTAGCCGAAGCTCGCCGTCGACGGGTTCGTGAGACTCGTCAGCTGGCTGAGCGAGTTCCAGTTGTAGTGCACGAAGGCCCCTTGCTGCGTCAGGTTCCCGTCCAAATCGTACTTCAGCGTATCGCCGAAATGATAGGTTAGCCGGTTTCCCGCGCTCACCGTGAGGCCTGCACCGCTCGGGTTGCCAGTCAGATCCCACGAATACGAATAGGGAAACACCAGGGAGGCCGACCCCCGACTGCAGGTCTCGCCGCCCGTCACACTGCCCGAGCAACTCGGCCCGGCGTACGCCGAGTCGTTCGCTGTCCGCAGTTGGCTGGCGGAATCGAACACGAATCGCCGGACGGTGTCTCGGTGTGGGCTGTAGCGCGCGTTCACGCGTCCGGCGTTGTCGACTTGATACCAGGTGCTCAGGATCGAGTCCGCCTTGGCGAAATAGACTGTTGGCCCGTACGTCTGCTGGTAGTCTTGATGCGTCGCGACGGAGTTGCGTGTCTCGGTGAGGGCGCTTGGATACTGGATCAGGAGCTGCGAGTGGTCTTGATTAACCGTCACGTAGGTGTAGTAGGTATAGGACCCCGCCCCGACGCCGGCGATCATAGTGACCACTCGCCGAGCGTCATAGACCCAAGCCGTTGTGTCGGCGAAGCTCGCCGCCGGTACCGATGTGATGACGCTCGTGCGCACGTCGAGCGTGTCGTTGAATATCGACTGCACCAGCGACCGGTGAGCGCCGCGGATCGTCACGGCGAGATACGGACGGTCGGCCGAATCGAAATACAGAGTGTCCGTGCTCTCTGCGTTCGAGCCGACGACAAAGTGGTCAAGCGAATCGGTGCGGAACGTCGTAGTCGCGCCATCGCTAACGCGAGTGAGAAGGTTATCCAGCTTGTCGTAGGTGAAGTCGATCGTCTGCCCGCGGCGGTTCGTGACGTGCAGCACGTTGCCGCTCGAGTCGTACTGGACTCGCGTACGTTGTCCGTTGGGATCCGTGGTCGAATCCGGCCAGCCGAGAACATTCCGCGCGAACTGCGTCACGTTGCCGAGCGTGTCGGTCACGCTCGTGAGGTACGCGCCGTTGTTCTTGCTCGTGTCGTAGGCGAAGCGCGTCGCGTCGCCGCGAGGCCCGACCGCGCGAATGACCCGGTTCAGGACGTCATAGATCGTTGTACTCTTGTTCCCCAAAGGATCGAATACCACGCTGTCGCGTCCGACGGCGTCGCGGACTGTCTTGATAATGCCACCGTTGCCGTTCACGATCGTGTCCGTGTTCTGGAACCCGGAAAACGGACTGGCGTAACGCGTGACGTGGTTCGAAGGATCCGTCACCTGGGCCACGCGACCATCGCTTCGGCTCGTGTACCGAGTCGCCGAGTCGCTCGCGATCCGACTCAGCGAGTCGCTCTTGCCGTCAGACGTAAGCGTATTCGTCAGCGGCGCGGCATGCCCCGAAGCTTGCGTCAGTAAGTGATATCGGCTGTCATACGCGTAGGTGAGCTGCCGGCTCAAGGTCGAGTCGACGACCGATGTCAGGTCGACGCCCGTATAGGCAAACCCGATTGCGTGCCCTCTTGGCGTCACGGTGCTGACGGCGCGCGCGCTCGTGTCACGCGCAATGACTGTGGTCCGATGGAGCGGTTCCTCAACGCGTTTCGGAGCGTTGAAGCGGTCCAAGGCATACCGCGTGGCGTTTCCGCGCGGGTCTGTCACGATCGCACGCACGCTATCCGAGAGCACGGGTGTCGCCGGATTTGCGATCGTCCCGAGCGTCGCGTTGGCAGTGTCGACGAGCACGGCGCGCTCTTCCGAGCGGTAGACGATCACGGGACGTTGTGCGGTCCCTGCGACCGCAATTGTCGGCAGGGTGTCGGCGGCCAATGTGTGCGCGTAGTCGAGGGCCAAACCGTGTGTCCCGCCCGCGCGATCGACGAGGCGCGTGAGCGCTCGGCTCGCAGTCGCGTACGTCCCGGAGAACGCGACACGGCCATCGGGATCGTAGATGGTGGTCAAGTTGCCGGCGGTGTCGACCGTAAAGCGCGAGACGCGTCCGACGGGATCGATGATCGAGTCGAGATGGCTCGTCGCGTCATAGTGGAGACGCGTTTTCTTGCCGACCGGGTCCACGACACTGTCCACACGCACGCTGTCTCTCCACCAGGTCCGCGTCAGATTGCCAAAGCGGTCTTCAACCTTCGTCTGCCGGCCGTGAGGGTCGAAGTGAACGATCGTTCCATCGACGTAGGTCCGCCGGTACACATTGGTCGTGTCCGTCGATGTCGAGTCGAAGAAGAGCGCCGAGAAATCGCCTTTGGGCGACGCATAGGTGCATCCGGCCGAAGTGCACGCGGCCCTCGCGAAGTATTGCAGCGTGCCCGTGCCGTCGCTGACGACGACGGAATCGAACGTGGAGAGATTCACCTTCCAGAGCTGCTGCTGCCCGAGAATCCGCCAGCCGCGCCCATACGGGCTCGTGCCGAAGTCGGCATTCAGGACGCGCACCTTCACCGAGTCGGCAATACTGTCGCCTGCCCAGCGGCTCGTCACGATCGCGGTGTAGTAATGGCTGCGAGTCTGGCCGCGACTCGTGACCGTAAAACTGCCCGCCAGGCGCATCGTCCCGCTCAAGCGTTGAAACACCATCTCCGTGTGCCCGTTGTCGAAGGTGATGAGAACTCCCGAACTGTCGCGCAACTTGAGACCAACGGTAGTCGCCGGCGTACTCGACGTATCGGTGACGTCAAGCTGGATCACGCCCTTCGGCTGGATATTGCGGAGGCTCCATGCGAGCGATACTGCGCGCGGCACGTCCTGACTCACGTAAGCTGGGATCGCGTGACTCACCGCCAGCTCGAAGCACCCCGCGACGCAAAGCGAGACATCGCGGTTCTCGCCATTGTGCGGCGTCGCATTGATCAGCGGGGCGCTATGCGGCGCCAACGTGATCGCCGGCGCGCTATTCGGCGACTGTTGGACTTGGATGCGGGTGTTCATCTGCGCGACAAGCACCGCCGAGATCGGCGTGAGACAAAAGCAGACCCCGATCGCAACGAGCAGACGAAAGAGCGGTCGTGGCGCCCGAGCAACGGCGCGGCGCGAGATTTGGGTTGGCCGAGGCTTCTCGCTTTGGGAGGACACAGGAACCTCCAGGATTCGGTTTCGGCGCGCGTCGGTGCACGCGACTCCGAATTAGGAGTTGCAGTAGTTCCGGCCAAGCACTCTTTCGGACAGGATCGGAAACAATCGGCGAAGTTCGGCCAGATCCGGACAGCGACACTTCGAGCAGGCACTCGCAGGTGCTCGTCCGGGCAACTCAGCGCCGGACGGCAGTAATAATCGGGCGAGCAAACATCGCTTCATTAAGCGATCGACGCGCGCGGCGTGGCGACATCCCGATGACGGTGTGAAACGCGCGAGTAAGGGCCCTGACGGAGCCAAGCCCGCTTATTCTGGCGACGTCCGTCAGCGAGTAGTGCCGGTTTCCCAGCGGTATCCATGCGCGACCCAGCTGCGCGCCCATGAGCAACAAACCGCCACTACGGAGCCGCGCCTTCTCGAACCACCGGTTCACGGTGCGCATCGGCACGCCCACCTTAGTCGCGAGCGTGCTCGCCGAAGCGGGCAGCGCGCTCCATCCGAAGAGGCTGACGGAGACGCGCTGCAAGGCAGGCGGGACATCCACAAGCAGGTCGGCGATTCCATGGAGTATGAGCGCCGGCACCGACGGCCGCATCATGTCCGACACTCGCGAGCGAATTACAGCGGGTTCGTCGTCGATCCCCGCGGTCACTGTCTCCACCACAAGCCGCCGCGCCGCCTCCAGCGCGCGCTCGATCCCCACGGCACCTTGCGCCGGGATATATAGGAGCACGGCTTCCCCTCCGTCCACGGCAGCCGACAGAATCGACGTGAAGACATCGCCTCGAACGATGCACGGATCCAGGATGAGCGCACCGGCATACCCGGCCTTCAACTCGCGCTCCAGTTCGTATACCCCGAGCCGCTGGATGGTGACCGACGGCAACAGACTTGCTCGAACGCGGCGAAACGCGGCGTCGTCAAGTAGCGCGCAGATGTGCATTTCAGGCTCTGGCCCCCTATAGGGAAGGACCAACGCCAATCTGTTTCGCAACGCGAATGTGATGTTGATCACATCCCACAGTTGAGCGCTTACACGTCGCGGATCGCCGCGAGGAATTCCTGTCCGTATTCCTCCATCTTCGCGGCACCCACCCCATATACATCGGCGAGGGCGCCGGACGTCACCGGACGAGATCGCGCCATCTCCCGCAGCGTGCGGTCGGCAAAGACGACATAGGCGGGTCTGCGTATCGGGTTCATTCCGGCAGACCGCATATGAGTGCGACTTTATGCCGTCGCGGGTTTGCATCCCTCGCGGTGCACTGCGGGGCGCTGGCGGGAGCGGGGCTACAAACCATCTTGTATCTATCGCGAGGATGAGGTTTCAGCATTCTGATTGGGGCGCTGAGGTGACCCCCGGAATCTGATCCAGTTATTATGTCGGTCCTCTACCCGAGAGGACCTATGCGGAAGAGTCGATTCACGGAAGAGCAGATTGTCGGGATTCTCCACGAGCTCGAGGCGGGCGCGAAAATGGCCGAGCTGTGCCGCCGGCACGGCGTGGCCGATGCGACGATCCATCGTTGGCGGCGGAAGTATGGCGGCCTGCAGGTGAGTGACGCGCGGCGGCTCAAGGCGCTCGAGGAGGAGAATCGCCAGTTGAAACGGATCATCGCCGACCAGGCGCTGAATCTGCAGGTCGTGAAGGACCTGTTGGGAAAAAAGTGGTGACGCCCGAGCAGCGGCGGACGGCCGTCACCACCGCGATGACCACCCCCGAGGTGTCCGAGCGCCGCGCGTGCCGATTCACCGGGTTCGCACGCTCGACGCAGCGGTATCGGTCGCGCCGGCCGCCGGACACGGCGTTGCGCGCGCGGCTCCACGAGTTGGCCGCCCGGCGCTGGGGCTATCGGCAGTTCTGTCGCGTCCTGCGGCGCGAGGGGTGGCGCATCAACTACAAACGCGTGCAGCGCGTCTACCAAGAGGAAGGCCTGCAAGTGCGGCGTCGGAAACGGAAGCGCCGCGCGGTGGTGCCGCGCACGCCCATGCCCGCGCCGACTGCAGCGAATGAGCGCTGGGGCATGGACTTCGTTCGCGACACGTTGGGCGACGGGCGCGGCTTCCGCAACTTCACGCTCGTCGATGAGTGCACGCGGGAGTGCCCCGCGATCGAGGTGGACTTCTCGCTGCCGGGCGAGCGCGTCGCGCGCGTCCTGGATCGCGTGGCGTCCGTTCGGGGGTATCCCCGCGTCATCAGCTGTGACAACGGGCCCGAGTTCGCCGGTGCGGCGCTGGACGAGTGGGCGCACGAGCACGGGGTGATGCTGGACTTCATCGACCCCGGCAAACCCGTGCAGAACGCGTTCATCGAGAACTTCAATGGCACGTTCCGCGATGAGTGCCTCAACGAAAACTGGTTCGTCAGCTTGTCCGATGCGCAGCGCACGATTGAAGCGTGGCGCATCGACTACGAGTGCGAGCGGCCCCACAGCAAGCTCAAGGATCTCACGCCCCGCGAGTTTGCGCAGGCGCTCGCGACCGCTACACTTTCACTTTCCCCAACCACCGGACCGACATAATTCCCGGTACAGAGTTGGGGGTCACGTCACAGACGGTATCGTTCTGACCGAACAATTCAACTTCAACACACTGCATCGTGCAGCTTGCATCGCACGCGAGAGCGCCTTCTCTGACGCCGAATAGGAGCCGGACTTTTCGGACAGACACAGATCTGTCAGCGCCACGACGGGCTCCGTGTCCGCTTGGGCACGGAGTCCGTCGTTGATGGCTCGTGTCGTTAGTGATTACGGTTTGCGTTCTTGGGTACTCGGTCCGGGCACCTGATTGGCAACAGCGACGTCCGCACACGTTTGCATCGCCATGTTGGTACCGTCAGCAGTTACGCTAGCACAAACTGAGGAGTGGCCGATAGCAACGCCAGTCGCCTGACCAGTCGAATCCACTACTACATCCGAACTGGAACTGGTCCATTGGACAGAATACGCGCTGCCGCTCGGGCTTGTCGTCACCGTTGGAACAATTTTCACGGATTGCCCGACGCCGATGACAACACCGTCGGGAAAAAGCGTCACTCGACTAATCGACGGCTTCGGCGCCGTAGGTGAGCATGCCGCGATGACCTGTGCCGCCAGGCACAGCCCTACCATTCGGATTGATCTGTTCATGGAACCTTCCCTCCTTCAATGCGGGTTTCAGCAGAGTAGTTATTTCCGTAAACGCGACGCGAATCCAGCGTACTAGACGCTATGGGTTCGAAACCGACCACGATGGCACGAGAGCCGGAGACGGCGCTGGGCTATGAAAATTGTAGTATGAGTTGTACAAGCAATCATTGAAGTTCGTTCCATTCATCCTTGCGATATCGCTCGTGAGGTAGTTGAAGAAGTCGCCGCCACCAGTTGACGGGTCGTACATCAGAATAATCTGTGATCGAATCGTCGGAATGGTGGGACAAGTAGCGTTGGACATCAGGTTGTAGTCTTCGAACATGGTCCAGCCGTAGGTGCCGTACGGGCTCTGCGTATACCCTCCCGAGGTATAGAAGGTCACCCAGCCGCCGAGCTGATAGTTGTATAGCGTCGCGTACCATGTCTGTCCGTTAGTGCTCCCGGTACTGGGCGTCACGATATTCACCGTGATCGTCGGCTCGCCATTGTAGATCGCAACGTAGTTAGCCGTGAAGGCACTGTCCTTGAGATCGTAAAAGACTGATGGCACCCCGTATCCGGCTCCGCTGTGGTGATTGCACCAATCCGCAAAGACGAGATTGTGGTCCGTCCTAGTAGACCATCCCGTGTGCGCAATCGCGACCTCGATACAGCCTCCGCCCGGCGCATTCATCGTTGGGCTGTACAACTGAACAAGTGTGTCGATCGAGTAGTACGGCAACGTAAAGTCCGTGCGCACATCTTGCGTCGACTGTATCCCGTACCACGCAGCGGTATTCTGGTAGAGCCACCACCCGTCGGTCGTATGATCGGGCGTGAGGAAGGGGAGCGCCCAAGGTGACGGTCCCGAACGTGCTGCTGCGGGCTGGGTCATTCCCCAAGGACGCCGGTCGGGTATGGCCCGCGGGAAAAACTTATAGAGGTTCGGATTCTTCAGCGCGAGATTCTTGTACGCCAAATCATTCTGCAGCAGCGGCCCATCTGTCGCCGAATTGTACGGGGCCGGGACTCTCGTCGTCGGTTGTCCGTACGGAATCCGCGTGCCCACCGGGAAGAAGACCGTTGTGTCCGCGCTTGTCCCTGCTGTGCTCTTGGCGACGGCCGCTGACACCGCCGACTCGCGAGCAATACGAGGTGGCGTCGATGTTGGTGAATCGGTGCTACACGCGCCCAGCCCCACGAGTGCAGACATCACCGCGATGACTCGACCACCGATGATTCGAAATTGCCTTGACCTCACCATGGACGGTACCTCCTCTAAGGAAATGATGCGCCTTCGCTTCGATCAAAGCAGCAAGAATGCGCCGGAGCGCGACTCGTCATTGCCGTGATCGCCGATCAGCGATGCACAGATATCTGCGCGCCGCGAGTGGAATCGCAAGCTGGCGCAAATGTGTTATGCGCTGCCGACGATGACGCATTCGTTTACACTGCTAATCTTTTTCCATCGCAGGTTGTTCAGATGTAGGATGGGCGCTTACTCATTGCCACATTTGCGCAAAAATTCCGGCGCAAATGTGTCAATCTCCCGGCAAACGCGATGAAGGAGAATCCACGCGTTCAAGGACTGAAGCTGAGATTGTTACACAGTCCGCGCTGGTCGCACATAGTTTTGCGGCGTTCCCTTGTCCTTGAAAACTCGTCTTGCTTGAATCGCATTTCGACGGCTGATTCGTTGGGTTGGTATAAGGATGCCACCGATTCTATTCTTGGAATTTCTGGCGTCTCGCCGCAGCTCGTCTCAACGCGCCGAGCTTGCTGCCACCGACTCTTTGACGTCCGGCTGTAACGCATTCAGTTCAATAGCTTTCGCATCGGGCGGAACCACCGATTCTATTCTCGTGCGACAGTGCCTCCATCTCTGGTCGGCTGCTCGAAGGCCATTGGAGTCTCTTCGTACGGCTGGTCGCTTGCCGCAGACGCGAGCAGTCAGGGTAGACGCCGTGCTCCCCGGAGGGACTGACCGGACAATTATCGCCGCGTCGCCGCGGGCGTTCCGCGCGTGCATCGGCAGTGAAACCTCACCGAGGATTCATTCCGATGTCAGACTTCTCTCCGCTGTCCCTGGTCGTCGAGGTCCCGTGGCCCAGCGCGCCAATCGACGGCAACGCGACCGTGCAGTATCTCCCCCTCGCCGACGCCATCTTGGAGGACACGTTCTTTCCGCGCCGTCGCGAACGGGCGCCCGCCTCCGTTGAGGATCTCGCCGTTCGTCTCCTCGATCCGAAGCGCGAGGCTCGAACGGCGTCGGTCGTGGAGGAATCCCAGCCGGCCTGCGATGTCGCTGGCGGAACGTCGGATGCAAAGCCGTCCCTCACGGGGATCGCATTCGCCGCCCGCTTCGTCGCGTTCCGACGCGGTTTGAACCGAGCGACCCGACTGGACGCCATCCTGGCTCTCAGTCGCGCGAGCTCGCCAGGGCTCGCTGAAGCCGTCGAGCGCCTCAGCTCTGCTGCTGGTTCGATGCTCGAGTCTAGGCGGCATGAAGGGGCGAAGGCGCTCAACCACTTCGACGACACGATCGTCTGGCTTCTGGCGATGTTCGGTCAGCGGATCCACGCCTCAGCGATGGGACGGGTGATTCCGTCCCTCGCGACTTTGATCTCGCTCCACGAAGGCGACGTCGATGTGCTCGCGGACGCGAAGGGTCTCACGACGCACCTGCTGGGACGCATCCTCCCGACCCCACTCGTCGACTCGTTGCTCGCTAATTATGAAAGGCCATACGCAGTGACCCTCGCGATCGGCGGGTCACCGGTCGAAAGCATCTCGACGTTCGTGCGGCGCCTGTTCCAGTCGACCCTCGTCGTGTGCGACGAAGCGCTGCTCGAGTCGCTCATACAGCAGGTGCTCGACGACGCGGGAATCTCGCCGGAACCCCGCGACGATCCGTTCCACACCGTGAAGCCCCGACTCGAGGTCCAGCGAGCGCCCGCCCGCGATTCGACCTCGCGAGCGGCGAGCGGATTGGCCGCCATGAGGAGACTGGTTCCGGGGCACCCCAGCATCGTCAACCTGCTGGTCAGCAAAGCCGCGCTCCTCGGCACGGGAGTCGAGCCCTCGCCCACGCTGTTTGCTGGCGGATCCGCCGACGCGCGCCTCTTCCTGCTGCGCACACTCGTGGACGCCACCGACGCCGCACTGGTGATCGTCGACGCGTCCGATATCCACACGCTCACCCAGGCGCAAACGGTCGCCAAGCCGGCGGACGCACGGATGTCTAGCGGGACGATCGTGGTCATCGAGGGATTCGATACCCTACGCGTGCTCGACGACTGGGATTACGACTTGCAGCGGGCGCATCGCCTCAGCACCCAGCGTGCCCTGGCCCACCTCCTCACACACGGGGTTCCGGCTGCGCCGATCCTGACGCTCTGGCCGCGCTCGCCCGCGTGGTTCGTCTGCGGGTCCGACGCTGACGCTGATCCCGGGTCGCCGTATTTGCGGACCGGGGGATCGAACGGGTTGATCTCGGCGCTACGCGACCTGCTGGGCGAAGAGGTGCATCTCGGGGACCTGTCGATCGCGCTGATGGTGGAACTACTACGTCCGCACTACGATGCGTGCGCGGACCCCGCGTCTGGCAACGATGTGGCGGACACGCCGGTCGACATGATACAAGTGCCCGACGCCACGATCGTCTCCGCGGCACGATTGGCCCACCGCGGCCGGAGCGGCGTGCATGGCGCGCGGCGCGCCATCGAGGCGGCGGCGAGGAGGGCGGTGATGCGCGTCGTGAGCGGTGAACCGCCGGCACGCATCGTGATCACGCCGGACGACCTCTTACGGGACGACCTGCTGGTGTAGCGCCGCAACACCTGCGCCGGTGGGCCACCGGAGCACCGCGCCTTCGCACGAACGACTTCGTCACCTCGAGCAACGGGAGGCACAGCTGTGATTGACTATGCATGGGAACACGCGACCATCGACCGCTGTCCAGCGTGCGGTACGCTGCGCGTCCGGATGGAGGATGGCTACACCGTCGTCGCCCGTAACGTCGAGACCGGAGCGATCTGTGCGCATTCGTACGCCGAGCGCACCGCCATGATGGAAGCGGAATTTGCGAAGCTGCACCTCGAGGCGCGAGCGGAACGTGAGCGCACACGCCGTCGCAGGCGTCGCCCACGGTCCGTCGAGCTCAATGATGCGGGCCGCGAGACCCCTTGAGTCGACCTGGTCGACAATCCCGAGTCCGGGATCGCCGGACCGTGCGCGTCGCGCGTGCAGAAGAGGGGGTCGGTCATCAACCGGATGGCCGGCCCTTTCTCTTGCAAGGAGTACATATGACCCAGCGTCTCGCATGCGCCGACTTCGGCGTCCTCGCCCCCAACCACGCCGTCGAAGGCACCGCGCGCGTGGTCCGCGTCGTCCGCGTATCGACGGACGACACGCACGTCACGCGTCTCCGTCTGACGAACGCCAGCGGCGACCGGTGGGTGTACCTGAAGCCGTGCCTCACAGCGCACGGCACCCTGCAGGCCGGTGATCTCATCCACGCGCGCTTCACGGAGCACAGCGGTCCCGGAAAATCGCGCACGTGGGCGACCGGCCTGCGGCTGTGCGAAACCGACGTCGACAACCCGGACGCATTGCCCGAGGCCGACCCCCTCGTGGCGCTCGGCCGGGCGTGCCGAAGCAATCGCAGGGTGCTGCTGCACGGGCTCGCGCTGGTCGCGTTGGCGAGCGAGTTCGTGCGAGAAGGAATGCTCTTCGACGCGCACCAGGTGAAGGAACAGCTGCTCGCGTCCATTCGCTCGCTGCCAAAGTCGGAGGCAAGTCTCCTGACTCGCTCAGCGGTCGCGCTCGAGCTGTAGTTGGTAGCCGTAGCACTCCGCTGAGCGTTCTGCGCGGGGGCTGACGGGCGGCGGTGGGTGCGAATGCGCCTGCCGCCGTTCTTCGCTTGAGCCTGCGTCGGGTCCGGGAGAAGCCTCGAGTCGGCAGCGTCCACTCTCTCGCTTTAGCGGCCCGTACAGAACGACTGAGAGGGTAAGCTGAGCCAATGAGGAACAGCGCCGACCGCGACCGAGAGAACGTCTAGTCCGGATCTCGCGTCCCCGCCCAGAGCGCGCGAGTGAGTTGCCGACGCCCGAACGGGTCCGGCGAGCAGTGCTACGCACGTCTTCGATGCTAACCGCCAAAGGGGTTGTGCCGATGAAACGGTTTCGGTGCCTATCTCCGGTATGAGCATGCTAACTGCCGCGGATTCGGAGACCCCGTTCACATCCACTTGTCGATGGTGTGGCACCATCGCCAGGGGCGTTCTAGCCGTGACCACCGCCAGCGTGGATAGAGGCACGTGGAGAGCGAGAACCGACGCACGCCGCTCAATCGACCGAACGGGCTTTGCCGAACTTCGCGATTCGGTGCTTACCTCTACCATGGATCACGCATCGACGTCGAAAAGGCCTGCCGATGGCTGAGCTAGAAGAGGTGTTAGCCCGCTGGCTCTCGGACGCCGCTGTGCTGCGGCGAAACGACGAGAAGGCGAAGGCGAGTCTGCTCGAACGCTGCAGTCACGACGTTCAGTTGGCGGCGGCGGATTACCTGAGCTGGCTCACGGAGGAGAAGGCCATGGTCAAGTCAGGAAAATCAAGAGAGTGGCTGCGAAAACGATGGGACAAGATGCGGATCGATGGAAATGCAAAACTCAACCGGGACAGTAAGTCGAGGCTATATCGCTCATGCGCAATACCGCGACAGCAAGATTAGACCCTCGCGAGAATCGTGGCGCGATATCGCTCGCGCGCGCGCAGGAGGATCGATCCGGCGGATATCGCCGGGACATCTCTCCTACGGAGGTCTCGCACATGCGACTGGGCAAGAAGACGTCCGAGAATCGCGAGGTTTTTGAAAGGACGGGCGAACGCGGGGCGGGACGACGTCTCGCGCTCGAAACGCGGCGTTCCGGCGATAGTTCGACACAGCGATGGGTCGTGCGATGGGGGCCCAAGGGCGCTCGGCGCCAGAGATCGTGGCCGTGCACGGAAGCGGGAGCCACGTCGGCAGAAGACTGCTACTACGGGAGGATTAGAACCACCGACGCACACAACCTGGCCACGACCTCGACTGACGGCGATACAGAAGCCGGTCCGGCCCGGCTTCTCACTGCCGGCGCCCTGTGGCAGGACTTCGAGACGGCGCGCTCACCTGAGCTTGCTTCGAAAACGCTCAAGCTCTACGGAGACGCATTCAAGGAGTGGCAGCAAGAGATCGGCGCGTACACGCCGGCAGGAGCGTTCGATGTCAAGACGATCGGCATATTCAGAGCGAAGCTCGAGAATCGTTCACTCGCGACAGCTACGATCCGGATGATCATTCGGAACATCAAGATCGTCTATCGCTGGGGCACGACGAGTCTCGGGTTGCCGGAGACGCCATGGCAGAAGTACGAGTTTCGTGTTGCCAAGGGCAAGAAGACCAGACAGCGGGCCGAGTACCGCGCGCACGAGTTTGTCCGGATCTGGCGCACCCGTGACCCGAAGCGTTCCGACGAGTGGCGGGCTTGGGTCGCCATCGGCCTCCTTGGCATCTACGGGAGCCGCGGAAGCGAGTTGCTGGGCCTCCGGTGGGATTGGATCAAGGGCGATCTGATCATCGTGCCCGGTGAGTGCGTGAAGAACGGCGAGGAGCTGGAGTTCGAGCTGTTTCCGCTGACTCGCGGCATCCTCGAGGTGGCGAAAGCATGGCGGGAGAAGCTGGGATATCGCGGTCCGTACGTAATCTTTCCCGGGCAAGCCAAAGGTCGCACACACCAGTCAGAAAGCCCGCACTACACGCTCGGGTCGCTTATCAGCGTCTTGCACACGGCTGAGCGACGCGCGGGCGTGCCGACAGTGAGATATCGCGCCACGCATGGGTTCCGCCGCGGCCTAGTCGGTGACTTGATCGATGACACGGGTGACGCCACGCTGGCGATACAGGCCATTGGCGACCTTGATATGCGCATGCTCGAGAAATACCGCGTGCGCCGCAAGGACAAGGTTGCAACGGCCATTCAGACGCGTGCGAACCGGCTCTTCCCTGACCAATAGCTAGAAAAGGTGCAACCAAGGTGCAACCACTCCCGAAAACAGACCTGCCTCGGAATCCGAAGGCTCCGAGGCAGGCAACACAAATCAATGGTTTTCAACAACTTACGAGGAGCTCTAGAATATGCGCCCTGAAGGAATCGAACCTTCAACCT
>PMYN01000062.1:0-11696 GCA_003171215.1 Gemmatimonadota bacterium
GCGTTCACGCCGCCGGCTCCGCCACGCGCGCCGACGCCTGCGTTCATGCCGCCCCTCACGCCTCCCGTCACCGCCGTTCCGCGCCCGGAAGTTCGGCCGCTTCCTCCGCCGATGCCGGGCTCCGGACCGGCGAGCACGCCGCGCCCATTCCCGTCCGTAGGCGTCACGGGAAGCACTCCGCCACGCGCGCCGTTCGCACCGGGCCGTCCGACGCAGGCACCGGGCGCGCCCATGCAGTCGCCGAGGCCATCGGGTTCGATGCCGTTCGTGCCGCCGGCAGCACCGCCGTCCACGCATGCGCGCCCGACGCCGCTCGGGCCGACGCCGCCGGTCGCGCCGCCGGTCGCGCCGCGGGTCACTCAGCCGCGCACCATCACGTCGCAGCCATTCTCGCCGCCCGTGCTTCCGCCGCGGCCGCAGCCTCCCGTGGTGACGCCGGTCGTGACCTCCGCGCAGACTCCGGTGCTGACGCCAGTCTCGTCGCCGGTGCTGCCTGCCTCGGCGATGCCGCCCGCGATGCCGCCCGTGATGCCTGCGCCGCTTGGATCGACGGTGACTCCGTTCGCGCCCCAATCAGTCGTTTCGAAGGTGACGGCTCCGACGCCGGTCGTTCCCCCGCCGGGCGGCCCCGCGAAGCGTGCACCAAACCCGTTCCTCGCGAACGATCCGAACCAGAAGGCCAAGCGTCTCGCGCGGGCGCTCGTCTCGGACATGGTCGCCTACCTTCCGCAGAAGCGCGAGGAGGGGCTCAAGAACAACACACTCAAGCAGCTCTTCCGCGAGGAGATCAAGAAGAGCTACGAGGAGTACGTCGACCAGATCGGCAAGGATTTCGCCGACAGCACGACGCACTTCCAGGACGCGCTGAACGACGTGCTGGCGGGGGGAAAGAAGATCTTCTAAACAGACGGCAGACGGCGGGAGTCAGGTGAACCTCTCCTCGCCTCTCACTCTTCGCTCTTCACCCAATTGCCGCTCACCCGTCGCGCGTCGCCGTAGTCACCGCTTATCTTTCAAGTGTACGGCCGGGCCGTTCGCCGATGAGCGGGGAACGGCCCGACCTTTACCTCCGAGTCCAATGGCCGAGTCAGAACGCGCGAAATCGCTCAAGCAGGACGCCGACCGGCTGACCGAGTTGCGGAGGTTTCTTTGACCTCGATGGCAAGCGCGAAACGCTGACCACGCTCGAGGCCGAGATGGCCGACGGCGCTTTCTGGAACAACCAGGAACGCGCCCGTGAGGTGGTGCAGCGCACGAAGGCCCTGAGGGTGTGGACCGAGCCGTTCGACAAGCTCTGGAACCGGGTGCAGGGAGCGCTCGAGATGGACGCCCTGCTCGAGAGCGATCCGGACCCCGAGATGATCGCCGAGGTGGCGCGCGAGACGAGCGCCCTCCGCGAGGAGACCGACGCGTTCAAGCTCAAGTCGCTGCTGCAGGGTCCGGACGACTGGCGCGACGCGCAGGTCGAGATCTCGGCGGGCGCCGGCGGCACCGAAGCGCAGGACTGGGCCCAGATGCTGATGCGCATGTACACGCGCTGGGCCGAGCGAAGAGGATTCGAGGTCGAGATCCTCGACATGAGCGACGGCGAGGAGGCCGGCATCAAGGGCGCCGTGCTCGAGATCAAAGGGCAATACGCCTATGGCTTCCTGCGCCCGGAAGCAGGCGTGCATCGTCTCGTGCGCATCTCGCCGTTCGACTCGCAGGCGCGCCGCCATACGAGCTTCGCCTCGATCTTCGTGTATCCGGTAGTGGACAACGAGATCAACATCGAGATCCGCGACGACGACATCAAGATGGATGTCTTCCGCGCGTCGGGTGCCGGCGGCCAGCACGTCAACAAGACGAGCTCGGCGGTGCGACTCACGCATCTTCCGTCGGGCATCGTCGTGACCTGCCAGCAGGAACGGTCGCAGGGCAAGAACAAGGCGACCGCGATGAAGCAGCTCAAGAACCGCCTCTACCAGCTCGAAGTGGAGAAGCAGGCAGCGGTGAAGGCGAAGCTCGACGCGAACAAGGCGGACGTGACGTTCGGCAGCCAGATTCGCAGTTACGTGTTCCAGCCGTACACGATGGTGAACGATCATCGCACGGAGCTGAAGATCACGGACGTGCAGAAGGTGATGGACGGGGCGATCGATCCGTTCATCGAGGCGTACCTCAAGATGACCGGCGCGGCCGGAGGGAAATCGTGAGCGACGAAACTCCGGGTGGGGAAATCGATCTCAACTTCGTGATGCAGGCCCGGCGCGACAAGCTCGACGCACTCGTCGAGCGAGGTATCGCGCCGTTCGCGTACGGGTTCGACCGCTCGCACTTCGCGGCAGCGGCGGTCGCGCTCATGCCGCCCGCCGCCGAAGGGGAACAGGCGGAGGGCCCGACGGTGCGCGTGGCCGGCCGCATCGTCGCCTGGCGCGCGCACGGCAAGACGACGTTCGCGCATCTCGCGGACCCGAGCGGCCGCGTGCAGCTGTATTTCAAGAAGGACCAGATCGGCGAGTCGCAATACTCGCTGCTCGACTGCTTCGACCTCGGCGACGTCATCGGCGTCAGCGGCCCACTCTTCCGCACGCGCACGGGGGAAGTGACCGTCCGCGCGGCAGAGGTGCAGATGCTCGCGAAGGCGCTGCGGCCGCTGCCGTTCGGCAAGGAGGAGGTCGTCGACGGCGTGACGGTGCGCCATTCCGCGTTCTCGGACGGCGAGTTGCGGTCGCGCCAGCGCTATGCCGACCTCGCCGTGCATCCCGAGGTGCGGCGCCTCTTCCGCGCCCGCTCGGCGATGATCACGGCGATTCGCGGGTTCCTGAACGAGATCGACTATCTCGAGGTGGAGACGCCGGTGCTGCAGCCGCTGTACGGCGGAGCGACCGCGCGCCCGTTCACGACGCACCATTCGGCGCTCGACATGCCGCTCTACCTGCGCATCGCCGACGAACTCTATCTCAAACGATTGATAGTCGGCGGGCTCGAACGGGTGTATGAGATCGGACACGATTTCCGCAACGAGGGAATCGACCGCACGCACAATCCCGAGTTCACGATGCTCGAGTTCTACGAAGCGTATGCCGACTATGAGCTGATGATGGAGCGCGTCGAGAAGCTGCTCGTCTGCGCGAGCGACGCCGTCGCGCGGGTGATGCGTGAGGAGCATGGGCAAGGCGTGAGGAGGGCGGGAGCCGAGTCGGGGGCAGGTAAGGAGGCGATGCCGGATTTCAAGCCGCCGTTCCCGCGCCTCGATTGGCTCCGGACACTCAGCGATGCCATGGGCGTGCCGAACGTGATGACGCTCGACACCGCGGCGCTTGCCGCCGCCGCCGAGCAGGCCGGCGTGCCGAAGGTCGAGTCGCTCTCGCGCCCCAAGCTGCTCGACGAGCTGTTCCAGGCGCACGTGGAATCGAAGATCGACACGCCGACGTTCGTCGTCGACTATCCGCTCGAACTCTCTCCGCTCGCGAAGCCGAAGCGCGGCAACCCCGCGCTCACCGAGCGATTCGAACTTTTTGCGCGTGGCAAGGAGCTCGCGAACGCGTTCTCCGAACTGAACGATCCGCTCGACCAGCGCCGGCGCTTCGAGGCGCAGGCCAGCCTCAAGGCCGCCGGCGACGACGAAGCGAGCGGGGTGGACGAGGACTACTTGCGTGCAATGGAGTACGGCATGCCGCCGACCGGCGGGGTAGGAATCGGCATGGATCGCCTGTTCATGTACCTCACCGGCACGAATCACATACGCGACGCCATCCTCTTTCCCACGATGCGGCCCGAGTGAAGACGCCGTGAAGACGCCGTGAAGCGCCCCCTCTCGCGACTCGAATTCGAGATCGCCTGGCGCTATCTGCGCAGCAGGCGCGGGTCGCGGCTGCTCTCGTTCATCACGGTGATCGCGATCGGCGGGATTGTGGTCGGCGTGAGCGCGTTGATCGTGATCATCGGCGTGATGAACGGGCTGCAGACGGATCTTCGCGAGAAGATCCTCGTCGGGAGTCCCGACATTCGCGTGCTGGCGTACGGTGAGGACCTTCGCATCCCGGAATGGAAGCAGCTGCTCGAGACCGTGAAAAAGAAGAAGGGTGTCGTCGCAGCCGCTCCGTTCGCGCTCACGCAGGCGCTGATGCGCAAGGATCCCGGCTCCTACTTCGAGGGCGTTTCAGTCGCCGGGATCGCGCCCAAGGGCGACGGCGGGCCGGAAGTCACCACCATCCGCGATCACGCGAAGGAGGGCGACTTCCGGTTCGCGAGCTCCGATGGCAAACATCGCGGCGCGGTGATCGGAAAACTGCTCGCCGACCGGATGAGCGCCTCGGTCGGCTCGAAGCTCGTGCTCATCACGTCCGTCGGCTCGCAGGCGAACGCCGTCACCGGGTTTGCGGTTCCGGTGCCGCGAACCCTGGAATTCGAAGTCACCGGAGTGTTCGAGACCGGGATGTACGAGTACGACAACCAGTACGTGTACGTGAACCTGCCGGCCGCGCAGGAACTCGCGGGCCTCGACACGGCCGTCACCGGCATCGAGGTTCGCGCCACCAGCCGCGCGGAGGCACCGGCGATCGCCGAGGCGATGCATCTCGACTTCCCCTACCACACCGTCGACTGGCACGAGCAGAACAGCTCGCTGTTCAAGGCGCTCTCACTCGAGAAACTCGGGATGAGCGTGATCCTCAGCCTCATCGTGATCGTCGCCGCGTTCAACATCGTGAGCACGCTCACGATGGTCGTGCGCGACAAGACGCGCGAGATCGGGATCCTCAAGGCGATGGGGCTCCCGTCGGCGTCGGTGCGCCGGATCTTCCTCGCACAGGGCCTGGTGATCGGAGTCGTCGGCACGGGACTCGGATTAGCGATCGGGCTGGTCGTCGGACTCGCGATCAGCCGCTGGCATCTCATCGCCCTGGATCCGCAGGTGTATTTCATCGACCACCTGCCGGTGCAGATGCAGGTGCTCGATGTCGTGCTGATCGTCGTCCTGGGCGTGATCGTCGCGACGGTCGCGACGTTGCACCCCGCGATCCAGGCGTCACGACTCTACCCGATCGAAGCGATCCGCAGCGAATGACGCTCGCTCCCGCCGCCGTGCTCGCCGAAGGTTCGCGCATCGTGACGCCGATGCTCGAGGCGACCGGCGTGGTGAAAGTCTTTCAGGGCGGCGACGGTGCGGAGGTGCGCGTGCTCGAAGGCGTGGACCTCTCCGTCGCGCGCGGTGAGATGATCGCCATCATCGGCGCGAGCGGCGCGGGGAAGAGCACCTTGCTCCACGTGCTCGGGGCGCTCGAGCGGCCCACCGCCGGCGACGTGCGCTTGAACGGAGAGCGCGTGGCGGAGTTGGATGACGAGGCGCTCGCCGAGCTGAGGAATCGCAGCGTGGGGTTCGTGTTCCAATTCCACCACCTGCTGAAGGAGTTTTCTGCGCTGGAGAACGTGATGATGCCGCTGCGCATCGCGGGGCGCCCGCCGGCCGAAGCGCGCGACCGCGCGGCATCGCTGCTCGTGCGTGTCGGCCTCGAGGCCCGGATGAGCCATCGTCCCGCGGAGCTGTCCGGCGGCGAGCAGCAGCGGACGGCCGTGGCGCGCGCGCTCGCGATGAGCCCGCCGCTGCTCCTGGCCGACGAACCCTCGGGGAATCTCGACCATCACAACGCCGAGGCCCTGCACGACCTGTTCGCGGAACTCTCGCGGGAGATGGCACTTGGGCTCGTCGTGGTGACCCACAATCGTTCCCTGGCGGCCCGCGCCGGACGGGTGCTCCTTCTCGAAGACGGTCGCCTGAGCGATAATTCGGGTACGATGGGAGCCGTCTGATGCTTTGCGACCAGTGCCATGAACGGGACGCGGTCCTGAATCTCACGCAAATCGTGGAGAATGCGGTGACGCAGCTCCACCTGTGCGAGAAGTGCGCCGCCGAACGCGGGATCGAGGCCACGGTTTCGATGCCGAAGCATCCGCTCGGAGAGTTCCTCCAGGCGGTGCAGCAGCAGGCACTCCAGCTTCCGGGCGACGCGGCGCGCTGCGCCTACTGCGGGACGTCCCTGCGCGACTTCCGCGCGAGTGGGCGCCTCGGCTGCGCGCACTGCTACGGCGCGTTCGAGCAGAGCCTCCGCGACCTGCTGCGCCGCGTGCACGGGAGCGCGCAGCACGTGGGCCGTTCGTACCAGGTGCCGAACCCCGCGCTGCTCGAGCGCGACTCCAGCCTCGGCGCCCTGCGCGCGCAGCTGCAGAAGGCGATCGAGAACGAAGAGTTCGAGACGGCCGCGCGGCTTCGCGACGAGATCCGCACGCTCGAGCTGACCGCCAGGTGAAACCCGGATGACTCTCGATCTCTCGCTCCTGCCGGACGGCGGCGTGCCCTGGCTCGCCGCGAGCGGGGAGCACGCCGACATCGTGCTCTCGTCGCGCATCCGCTTCGCGCGCAACGTCGCCGGCTACGCGTTCACGGCCCGCGCTCGCGACGGGGAGCGCCTCCGCGTGCTCGCGCAGGTGCGCGAGGCGGTGCCGCGCGTCCCGAGCCTGGTCGGGGCCGCGTTGCTGCGGCTCGACGAGATGACGACCATCGAACGCCAGCTCTTGCATGAGCGGCACCTGGTGAGCAAGGAACTCGCCGCGCTCGAGGGCGCCGCCGAGGCGCGGAGCGGCGCGGCCGTGCTCGTTTCGAACGACGCCGGGGTCATGGTCAACGAGGAGGACCACCTGCGCCTCCAGGTGTTCCGCTCCGGATTCGACATCGGCGGCGCGTTTCAGGCGGCCACGAAACTCGATCGCGAGCTCGGCGGCGAGGTGCCCTACGCGTTCCATCCCGAATTCGGCTTTCTCACGTCGTGCCCGACGAACACCGGCACGGGGATGCGCGCATCGGTCCTGATCCATCTCCCGGGCCTGGTGCTGACGCAGGAGATCGCGAAGGTGCTCCAGGGGCTCCAACAGATGGGGCTCACCTATCGCGGATTGTACGGGGAAGGGAGCGAAGTTGTAGGGAATTTCTTCCAAATTTCGAACCAGACCACGATGGGGCGGTCGGAGGACGAGCTGGCGGAACACCTGACACGGGTGGTCCGGCGCGTCATCGAACAGGAGGAGGAAGCCCGTCGTGTACTGTTGCGCGACGCCGGTTATATTATCGAGGACAAGCTTTGGCGCGCGTATGGAACGCTGCGGCACGCTCGCAGCCTCCCGGCCGACGAAGCGATGAATCTGCTGAGCGGCGTTCGGCTGGCCGTCGGGTTGCAACTGCTGTCGGGCCTCAGTGTATACACACTCAACAAGCTCCTGATATTCAGTCAGTCGGCGCATCTCTCGCTCGAAGCGGGACGGACGCTGACGGAGAGCGAGGCAAGCCTGGCGCGTGCGCGGCACGTGAGGCAGGTACTTGCGAGCGAGGCGGGGCTGGCGGACCGGTAAAAAAATCCGGAGCCGGCAGCTCCTTCGACAGGGGAACTCATGAACGGCTACAACTTCACCGAGCGGGTCCGGAAAGTCCTTGCCATGGCGCGCGAGGAAGCGGCGCGCCTGCACCACGAATACGTCGGGACCGAGCACATCCTGCTCGGCCTGATTCGTGAGGGTGAGGGCGTGGCCGCCGCTGTGCTGCAGAACCTGAACGTCGACCTCGACGAGATCCAGCAGAAGATCGAGGAGACGGTGAAGAAGGGGAAAGCGTCGCAGGCCACCGGCCCGGACCTCCCCTACACGTCGCGCGCGAAGAAAGTGCTCGAACTCGCCATGGGCGAAGCGCGCGAACTCAATCACAGTTACGTCGGCACCGAACACCTCCTCCTCGGCCTTCTGCGCGAAGAAAAGGGAATCGCCGCACAGGTGCTGACCGATGCGGGGGTGAACCTCGACGCCGCGCGCGCCGAAACGCTGCGCCTGCTCGGCACCGAGATGCCGCAGACGGGCACGGCCGCGGCGGGCGGAGGGCAGACACCGCAGCAGGCGCCGTCGGCGAAGGGCGAAAAGAAGTCCAAGACGCCCGCACTCGACCATTTCTGCCGCGATCTGACGCAGCTCGCCGCCGAGGGCCAGCTCGATCCGACCATCGGGCGGGCGAAGGAAATCGAGCGCGTGATGGAGGTGCTGACGCGCCGCAAGAAGAACAACCCGGTGCTGATCGGCGAACCCGGCGTGGGCAAGACGGCGATCGTCGAGGGACTCGCGCAGCTCATCGCGAACGGGACGTGCCCGGACTCCCTCCGCGACAATCGCGTGCTCTCGCTCGACATGGCCGCGGTGATCGCGGGGACGAAGTATCGCGGCCAGTTCGAGGAGCGCCTCAAGGCCGTGATGAACGAGATCGCGCAGAACAAGAACGTGGTGCTCTTCATCGACGAACTGCACACACTGGTGGGGGCGGGCGCCGCAGAAGGTGCCATCGATGCGAGCAACATGCTGAAGCCCGCGCTCGCGCGCGGCGAGTTGCAGTGCGTTGGTGCATCGACGCTCAACGAGTATCGCAAGTACATCGAGAAGGACGGCGCGCTCGAGCGCCGCTTCCAGACGGTCGTGGTGGAGCCGCCTTCGGTCGACGAGACGGTCGCCATCCTCAAGGGGCTGCGCAAGCGCTACGAGGATCATCACCGCGTGACGATTCCCGACGAGACGCTGGTGCTCGCCGCGAAGCTCTCCGAGCGCTACATCACGGATCGCTTCCTGCCGGACAAGGCGATCGACGTCATCGACGAAGCGGGCGCGCGGGCGCGCCTCGCCGCGCAGGTGCCGCCGCCGGAAGTGGCCGAGCTGAAGACGAAGCTCGAGGGCGTGAACGCGGAGAAGGACGCCGCCGTTCGCGACCAGAACTTCGAGCGTGCCGCCGCGCTGCGCGACACGGAGCGCGAATTGCAGGGCGACATCCGCGCGCGCCAGGAAGAGTGGGAGCAGCGCCGCCAGTCGTTCCGTCCCGTGCTCGGCGAGGAGGAAATCGCCTTCATCGTCAGCCGCTGGACCGGCATTCCGGTCACGCGGCTCCAGGAAGCCGAGACCGCGCGCCTGCTGCGCATGGAAGAAGAGATACACCAGCAGGTCGTGGGGCAGGACGAGGCGATCCGGGCGATCGCGCGTTCCATCCGGCGCAGCCGCGCCGGCCTCAAGGATCCGAATCGCCCGATCGGTTCGTTCATCTTCTGCGGCCCGACCGGAGTGGGGAAGACGGAACTCGCCCGCGCGCTCGCGAAGTTCCTGTTCGCCGACGCCTCCGCGCTGATTCGCGTGGACATGAGCGAGTACATGGAGAAGTTCTCGGTTTCGCGCCTGATCGGCGCGCCTCCGGGATACGTCGGGTACGAGGATTCGGGGGCGCTCACGAAGGCCGTGCGCCGCAAGCCGTACAGCGTGGTGCTGCTCGACGAGATCGAGAAGGCGCATCCGGACGTGTTCAACATCCTGCTGCAGGTGCTGGACGAAGGGCACCTCACCGACAACTACGGCCGCGTGATCGACTTCAAGAACACGGTCGTGATCATGACCTCGAACGTCGGCGCCAAGGACATCACGAAGAACCGCACGCTCGGCTTCTCGAACGTCGACGCCGGCGTCTCGTTCGAGAAGATGTCCGAGAAGGTGAAGGAGGAGCTCAATCACACGTTCAATCCGGAGTTCCTGAACCGGCTCGACGACGTGATCGTGTTCCATCCGCTGACGAAGGAACACATCGCGCTCATCGTGACGATCCTGCTCAAGGACGTCCAGAAGCGGCTTGGTGACGAAGAGCTGACGCTGAAGCTCTCGGACGCGGCCACGGAATTCCTCGTGAAGAACGGATTCGACGAGAAGTACGGGGCCCGGCCGCTGAAGCGCGCCATCCAGAAGTGGATCGAGGATCCTCTCTCCGAGAAGATCCTGCTTGCCGAGTTCTCGAAGGGCGACGAGATCGACGTGGACGTCGCCCCCGACGGGGAGAAGCTCGAGTTCCGGGTGCTGGCGAGCTCGCCGAAGGCCTGACCTTTCAAAACCTTCCAAACAGCCGGAACTCGCGGGGCCGAAAGGGGTTAGACACCCTTTCGGCCCCCCTTCATGTTATATTAACAAGCTATGCGCAAACTCTCCCTCGCCGCACTCGCGTTGTTCTGCGCGGGCTCGTCCCTTCGTGCCCAGGAAACGGGAACCGAGGCGAAGTGCGCCACGCCGGACTCCATCGCGGTCCTTGGCAACAAGCGCGTCGCGGGTACCACGATTCTCCTCGACGCGGGGATCACGCCGGGCACGCAGCTGAATTCGCCGATGGTGCAGCGCGCCATCAAGAACGTCTTCCAGGGCGGCCAGTTCGAGATGGTGAACCTCGAGTGCGCGCTCACGAAGACGACGCCGGCCAAGGCCGTCCTGCTGATCCGCGTCGTCGAACGGCCGCTGCTCGATGCGACCGACGTGATCGGCACGTCGGCGATCTCGTCGACGACGGTGAAGGAAAAGGTCGACCTCGTGTTCGGCCGGCCGGTCGATCCGGCGGCGGTCTCGCTGGTCGTCCAGCACATCGACTCGATTTATCAGGCGAACGGCTACTACCTCGCGCGCATCGACGTCGAGACGACGCTCACCGAGACCAACCACGCGACGATCATCTTTCACGTCGACGAAGGGAGCCGCCTGGCGGTCTCCGGCATTCGAGTCGCGGGCAACAAGCGCGTCTCCACGAAGGACATCGTCGGCGCGATGAAGGTGAAGCCCGAAGGATTCTTCTTCTGGCAGAAGGGTGAGTTCGACCAGGAGAACTACGCGAAGGATCTCGGCGAGCTGATCCCGCAGCTCTATGCGTCTCGCGGCTTCATCGACTTCCAGATCCAGAAAGACACACTGGTCGTCGACCGCACGCGGGGGAAAGGACTCATCGACCTCGGCGTCGCGGAAGGACCGCAGTACAAGATCGGCAGCTTCGAGGTCGTCGGAAACCGGCGCTTCACGCAGGAGGACATCTCCCACCTGTATCCGTTCGGCAGCCAGGGTCCCACGCTGACGCAGCGGGTGACCGCGCTCGTGAAGGGAAACGCGACTCCGAAGGACGTGTTCGACCAGAGCAAGTGGGACGAAGGCACGCGCAAGATCAAGGACGCGTACTCGAACGAAGGCTACATCTATTCACAGGTGCGCCCCGTCATCGACCGGCAGCAGACCGATTCGGGACCGCGCGCGAACCTCCGCTGGGAAGTCCAGGAAGGGACGCCCGCGATCATCAATCGCATCGAGATCCTCGGCAACGATTACACGGCCGAGACCTGCATCCGCGACCAGCTCTCGATCATTCCCGGCGACGTGTTCAACCAGGAGCGGTTGATCAACAGCTACCGGAGCATCGAGAACCTCGGGTTCTTCGAGTCGCCCCTGCCGCTCCCGGAGACGCGCACGGCGAACGACCAGGGCGACGTCGACATCGTTTTCAAGGTGAAGGAAAAACGCACGGGCAACGTGAACTTCGGCGCTTCCATGGGTCAGGGCACGGGGCTTGGCGGGTTCATCGGCCTCGACCAGCCGAACCTGTTCGGCAAGTGCAAGCGCGGCTCGGTGAACTGGCAGTACGGCCGATACATCAACGACCTCCAGCTCACGTACACCGATCCTGCGCTGTACCAGACGCGTACCTCGATGACGGTGGCGCTCTACCGTTCGCAGTCGCAGTACACGATCGCGGACCTCGGGCAGTCCACACGCACCGGCGGCTCGCTGCGGTTTGCGTTCCCGCTTTTCCGCACGAACTGGACGCGCCTCGGCGTCTCGTACGGCGC
>PMYN01000062.1:11702-36139 GCA_003171215.1 Gemmatimonadota bacterium
ACGCGCGTCGAGATGCCGTTCCCGACCGACGGCTCGCTGCAGAGCTTCCAGGCGCAGTTCAACGGCGGACCGCTGGGCGGCACCGCGTCGTTCCAGCGGTACACGACGGAGTTCAAGACGTTCGCGACGCTGGCGAAGATCGGCGGCGAGAAGGGCAGTCCAAACGGCATGAAGCTCGTCATCGGGCTGACGCAGAAGGGCGGCATGGTCGCCGGAAACACGGGGCCGTTCTTCTCGACGCAGGAGTTCGCGATGGGCGGCGTGCAGTACGGCGAGCCGCTGCGCGGGTATCCCGAGTTCTCCATCACGCCGCTCGGATTCAACCCGAACACGAGCACGTCGAACGCCGTGCTCCAGTCGTTCGGCAACGTGTTCTTCAGTTCAACCGCGGAACTCGGGCTTCGGATCAGCTCGCAGTTCTACGTGAACATCTTCTACGACGCCGGCAACCTCTGGGCGCATCCGCGGGACTTCAATCCCACGCGGCTGTTCCGCGGGGCCGGCATCGGCGTAGGCACGATCACACCGCTCGGTCCGCTCGGACTGGACTGGGCGTACGGCTTCGACCGGGTGGATGCGCTCGGCAACCCCGACCCGAAGTTCCAGCTGCATTTCCGTCTCGGTCAAATCTTCTACTAAATCCTCGGAGTTTCCATGTCCCTGATCCTTCGTGCCCTGGTGGGCGCAGCAACTATCCTCGTGGTCAGCGCAGCCGCGCCGCTCTCGGCACAATCGGCGCCGCCGCAGCGCTTCGCGTACGTCGATACGCGAGCGATTCTCGATCAGGCCCCGGGCAAGACCGAAGCCGAGGCGCAGCTGCAGAAGGAGGCCGTCCTCTGGGAAGGTGAGATCAAGAGGATGCAGGATCAGATGAACACGATGATCTCCGACTTCCAGAAGACGTCGGCGGCCATGACCACCGTCCAGCGTGACAAGAGGACGAAGGAAATCCAGGACAAGCAGGGCGAGTACCAGAAGCGCAACGACGAGATCAACGCCGAGGCGGAAAAGCGCCGCAACGAGATGCTGCAGCCGATCCTCGACCAGGTCAAGCTCGCGCTCGAGGACGTCCGCGTCGCCGGCAACTTCGACGCGATTTTCGACGTGGGACAGAACGCGACGATCGTCGCCGTGAACAAGAACCTGAACCTCTCCGATCGCGTGATCGCGCGCCTGCGCGTGCTGGGCGCGCCGGTGGTCGCCACGCCGACGAAGTCCGCCGTTCCCACGCCCGGCGCAGCGAAGCCGTCCGGCCTGCCCGTGAATTCCCCTAGTGGCATCGGTCGCCCGACGCCGCCGCCGACGAAGGCCGACACGAATCCGACGAAGAAGCCGGACGCGACGGCCCGGGGCGAGTAAGCCCCGAAGGCCGGCGACCGGTCGAGTGAGCGGACCCCCCACCGCATGACCGCCGCAGCGTCACCCGCCATGACCGCCGCAGAAATTGCGGCGGCGGTCGGCGGTACGCTCACGGGAACGCGCGACGCGATCGTCGACGGCATCGCACCGCTCGACCGCGCGACCGCGAGTGACCTCAGTTTTCTCGCGACGGCGAAATACGCACCGCTGTTCGAGCGGTCGCTCGCCGGTGTCGTGCTGGTGACGGCTGAGCTCGCGTCGGCACCGGGAAAGTGTGCGGCGCGAGTCGTGGTGCCGAGTCCGCACGACGCGCTGCTCTCGCTCATACCGCGGTTCTACCGGCCGCCGGCTCGCGAGAGCGGCGTGCACCCGACGGCGATCATCTCGCCGGACGCGCGCATCGGGGCGGGCGCGACCGTCGAAGCCTACGCCGTCATTCGTGAGGGAGCCGAGATCGGCGATCGTGCGTGGATCGGGTCGCACAGCGTCGTCGGCGCGGGCGCCAAGCTGGGATCCGACGTCCGGCTCTTTCCCCATGTCACGCTCTATCCGGGGACGAGGCTCGGCGACCGGGTCACGGTGCACAGCGGCGCACGCATCGGCAGCGACGGATTCGGCTACGTCTTTCGCGGCGGTGTCCACGAGAAGATTCCGCACATGGGGCGCTGCCTGATCGGCAACGACGTCGAGATCGGCGCCAATTCGACGATCGACCGTGGCAGCATCGACGACACGGTGGTGGGCGACGGAACCAAGATCGACAACCTCGTGCAGATCGGACACAACGTGCGCGTGGGCCGGCTCTGCCTCCTCGTGTCGCAGGTCGGGGTCGCCGGAAGCAGCCACATCGAGGACGGGGCGGTGCTCGCGGGACAGGTGGGGATCGCTGGGCATCTGACGGTCGGCGCGGGAGCGCGGCTCGCGGCGCAAGCGGGCGTGATCGGCGACGTTCCGCCGGGCGAGACGTGGAGCGGCTATCCCGCGCGTCCGCACCGTGAGTCGCTCAGGGCCAGCGCGGCGCTGTTCAAGCTGAGCGCGATGATGAAGCGCCTGGAGCGGCTGCTCGACCGGGAGGGGAAGTGAGCGAGCGACGCACGATTCGCGAGCGCGTGGAGCTCACGGGTGTCGGCCTGCATCTCGGCCGCGAATGCACGCTCGCGTTCGTGCCGGCGCCGGTGGGGAGCGGGATTGTCTTCCGGCGCATGGACCTCGCGGGCACACCCGAAACGGCCGCGCACGTGGACCACGCGCAGCTCTCCGAGCGGCGCACGCAACTCGGCGAGGGCGACGGCGGCCTCCATACCATCGAGCACGTGCTCGCGGCGGTCGTCGGCGCCGGCATCGACGACGTCGTCATCGAGATGAGTTCCGCGGAGCCGCCGATTCTCGATGGGAGCGCGCTGCCATTCCTCGAGGCGCTGCGCGGCACGGGTGTCGTCGGGCACGGCGGCACGGCGGATGAACTGCGGCTCAGCGAGTGTGTACGCGTGGTGGACGGCGAGTCCGTGTACATCGCGTACCCGTCGCCGGTCCTCGATCTCGAGGTGTCGATCACGTTCGCACATCCACTCGTCGGCGCGCAGAAGGGGCGCTGGGCCGTCACCGAGGAGACGTTCGCGGCGGAACTCGCGGGCGCGCGGACGTTCGGGTTCGTGAGCGAGGTGGAGATGCTGCGCAGCAAGGGGCTCATCCAGGGCGCATCGGCGGAGAACACGCTCGCGCTCGACGAGCACGGCGTGGTGGGGAACACGCTGCGCTGGCCGAACGAGTTCGTGCGGCACAAGGCGCTCGACATGATCGGCGATCTCGCGCTGGCGGGCCGCCGCGTGAAGGCGCGAATTTCGGCCGTCAAGCCGAGTCATCGGGGAACCGTGACATTCGTGCGCGAGCTTCTCGCGCACAGCCACCGGGAGGGAAGCGTGATCGGCATAGAAGAAATCATGCGGATTCTGCCGCATCGGTATCCGTTCCTGCTCGTCGACCGCATCCTCGAGTTCGAGGAGAAGAAGCGGGTGGTCGGGATCAAGAACGTCACGTTCAACGAGCCGTTCTTCCAGGGGCATTTCCCGGGGCATCCGGTGATGCCCGGCGTGCTCATCGTCGAGGCGATGGCGCAGGTGGGCGGCGTGCTGCTGATGGGAGCGATCAGCGACCTGGAGAGCCGCGTGGTCTACATCATGTCGCTCGACAACGTGAAGTTCCGGAAGCCGGTTCGGCCGGGCGACCAGCTCAGGTTCGAGATCGAAATGGTCCAGGTCCGCGGCATGGTGTGCCGCGTGCGCGGCGTCGCCAAGGTCGACGGCGAGGTCGTGTGCGAGGCGGAGATGGCCGCGATGGTGCGGGACAAATGAGCGCGCGCATCCATCCGACGGCGATCGTCGACAAGAAGGCGGAGATCGCGAAGGACGCGGAGATCGGGCCGTTCGTGATCGTGGGCCCGGGCTGCGTCGTGGGACCGGGCTGCGTGCTCGAGCCGCGCGCGACGCTGCAGGAGAACGTCCAGCTCGGCTCGCAGGTGACGGTGGGCAGCGGCAGCATCCTCGGCGGCAAGCCGCAGGACCTCAAGTTCCGCGGCGAGGTCACCCGCGTGGAGATCGGCGACCACACGGTGATCCGTGAGTACGTGACGATCAACCGCGCGACCTCTCAGTCGTTCAAGACGACGGTCGGCGCGAACTGCTTCCTGATGTCGTACTCGCACCTGGCGCACGATTGTCATGTGGGAGACAACGTCATCATGTCGAACGCCACGCAGCTCGCGGGGCACGTGACGATCGAGGAGTACGTGATCATCTCCGGAGTCTGCGCCGTGCACCAGTTCGTGAAGGTTGGCCGTCACGCGTTCATCGGCGGCTTGTCGCGCGTGCAGAAAGACATACCGCCGTTCGTGAAGGCGGTCGGCAATCCGATCCAGCTGTTCGGCCTCAACAGCGTCGGACTCCGGCGCCGGGGCTTCAGCGACGAGGTGATCGCCGAACTGAAGAAGGCGTACCGCCTCCTGTTCCGCTCGGAGTTCAACGTGAGCCAGGCGCTCGAGCAGGCCGCGACCGAGCTGAAGCCCTACGACGAGGTGAAGGCGCTGATCGAGTTCGTGGAGGCCAGCAGTCGCGGCGTGACGGTATGAGCGCGGCCGGGAGCGCGGCCGCGACCGTTCCTGCGAATGCACCGCTGCGCATCGGAGTCGCGGGCACGGGCAGCCTCGGATACCATCATGCGCGGCTGCTGCGCGGCGTGGCGGGCGTCACGTTCAGCGGCTTCTACGAGTCGAACGCCGAGCGTGCGGCGACCGTGGCGAAGGAGCTCGGCATCACGGCGTATCCGTCGCTCGATGCGCTGCTGGCGGACGTGGACGCGCTCTCGATCGTCACGCCCACCAAATTCCACCACGTGGTGGCCAGGGCGGCGCTCGAGGCGGGGAAACATCTCCTGATCGAGAAACCGATCACCGCGACAATCGAGGAAGCCGACGACCTCATCGCGCTCGCGAAGCAGAAGGGCGTGATGGTGCAGATCGGGCACATCGAGCGCTTCAACCGCGCGATCCGCGCGGCGCTCCCGCACGTGGACCATCCCCTGTTCATCGACAGCGACCGGCTCGCACCGTTCAATCCGCGCGGCTCCGACGTGGCCGTGGTGCTCGACCTCATGATCCACGACATCGACCTCCTGCTCACGCTGACCGGCTCGAAGGTGAGCGGGATTTCCGCGGTGGGGATTCCGGTGCTCACGCCGTCGATCGACATCGCGAACGCGCGCATCACGTTCGAGAACGGCGCCGTCGCGACGATCACCGCGAGCCGCGTGTCGAAGGATCGCATGCGCAAGCTCCGCATCTTCCAGCGCAACGGATATCTCTCGCTCGACCTCGCCGCCGGCACCGGCGAGATGTACCGCCTGCGCACGGATACGGACCTCGCGGCACTGGCCCGATCCGCGCAGCCGCTCGAGGCGTTCGTCGAGCGCGTGGCGATCGATGCACCCGAGGGCGAACCGCTGAAGCTCGAGCTGGAGAGCTTCGTCGCGGCGCTCCGCGGCGAATCACCGGTGGCGGTGACGGCGGAGGACGGCCGCGACGCGCTCGCGGTGGCGTTGCGCATCGTCCGGGACATCGAGCGGTCGCTGCCGGCGGGGCAAAGCTCCACGGCGGCGGCCGCGCACTCTCGTGCGTGAAGTCCTGATTCTCGCCGGCGAAGCGTCGGGCGATCTGCACGGCGCGGCGCTCGCGGAACGGCTTCATGTCTTGCGACCGGACCTCGCGCTCACGGGGACGGGCGGGGGGAGGATGCGCTCGGCTGGTGTGACGCTGCTCGAACAGCTGGATGGCGTCGTGGGATTCCTCGCCCTGCTCAAGCACGTTCCCGCGCACTTCAGGCTGCTTCGGCGGATTCGCGCACGTATTGAAGGCGGGAACGTCGCACTGGTCGTCCTCATCGACTACGGGTTCTTCAACTTGAAGGTGGGCGCCGCCGCGAAAGCCGCCGGCGTGCCCGTGCTGTATTTCATCACGCCGCAGGTGTGGGCCTCGCGCGCCGGCCGCATGAAATCGATGGCACGCGTGATCACGAAGGCCGCCGTGATCCTGCCGTTCGAGGAGGCGCTGCTCCGCGCGAACGGCATCGAGGCGACGTTCGTCGGCCACCCGCTGCTCGATCGCGCCGTGGCGATGCCCGATCGCGTGGAAGCGCGGAGGCGGCTGGGAATTCCCGCCGGCGCCGAAGTGCTCGCCCTCTTTCCCGGAAGCCGCGCCGGCGAGATCAAGCGGCTGCTCGGGGACTTCCTTGCCGTCGCCCGCGAGCTCGAGCGCCGTCGTCCGGGATTGCACGTGGTGGTCAGCGTGGCGCCCTCGGTGCAGCTCGACCCGGCGCGCGTGCCGTACCAGATGGTCGGTTCCGCGAGCCTCGACATACTGCGCGCCGCCGACGTCGCGCTGTGCAAGAGCGGCACGACGACCCTCGAGGCGGCCGTCGCGGACTGTCCGTGCGCCATCGTGTACCGCACCGGCGCCGTGGACTATGCGATCGCGAAGCGCATCGTGAAGATCCCGTACATCGGCCTGCTCAACATCGTGGCGGGGCGCGAGGTCGCTCGCGAGTTCGTACAGCAGGCGTTCGAGCCGGTGCGCGTGGCCGATGCGCTGGAGCCGCTGTTCGATCCCCAATCCGCGGCGCGACGCGCGATGCTCGCGGGACTCGCCGACGTCCGCGCGAAGCTCGGGGAGCCGGGCGCGGCCGCGCGCGTGGCGGCGATGGCATCGGAGCTGGCGCGATGAGCGAGCCGGTCGCGAGGGCCGACGCGCCGCCGGCGGGCGCAGCGGACTGGCGCGTGCGCATCCTCCTGCCGATCGGGCTGCTGCTCGTCGGGCTGCTGGCGCGCAGCTGGCGAATTCGCGAGCGCAACGCGGAAGGCTGGCGGCGATTGCGCGCCGAGAAGAAGCCGTGGGTGTTCGCGCTCTGGCACGCCACGCTGCTTCCCGTCGCCTACAAGCACAGCAACGAGGGCGTGGCGGTGCTGGTCAGCCAGCATCGCGATGGAGAACTGATCGCGCGCGTTCTCGCCGCGTGGGGGAACACGACGGTGCGCGGGTCCACCACCCGGGGTGGGTCGCGCGCGCTGCTGGCGATGATCAAGGAGCTCGAGCGCGGCGTCGCCGTGGCGGTCACGCCCGACGGGCCGCAGGGTCCCGCGCTGACGTTTCAGACGGGAACGCTGGTCGCGGCGCAGCGCGCGAACGTGCCGGTGATTCCGATCCTCGTGCACGCGGATCGCGCGTGGCGGCTGAANNGGCGGCTCGTCGCCGCGCGAAGCGGCGGCCGAAGCAGCGCGATTCGAGGCGATCATGCATCAGGTGCAGACGGTCGCGGATGCCTGACGGCGCGATCAGCCAGGTGTGGGAGTCGTCGTCGCTCGCCGCGCGGCTTGCGCGCGGGGCGTTGATGCCGGCGTCGTGGGTGTACGCGGCCGTGGTGGCCGCCCGCAACAAGGCCTACGATGCCGGCTGGCTGCGCTCGCACGAGCTCGCGCTGCCCGCGATCTCCGTCGGGAACCTGACGGTCGGCGGCACGGGGAAGACGCCGGTCTCGGCGTTCATCGCGGCGCGGCTGCTCGAGCGTGGCTTCAAGCCCGCGATCGTGATGCGCGGCTATGGCGGCGACGAATCACTGGTGCACGCGCGCCTGAACCCGGGAGTGCCCGTCGTCATCGCGGCGGATCGGGTGCGCGGCACAGCCGAGGCGCGCGCGATGGGGTGCAACGTCGCCGTGCTCGACGATGCGTTTCAGCACCGGCGCGCGAATCGCGACGCGGATGTCGTGCTGCTCTCAGCCGATCTCGCCGGGCCGGTGCGGCCACTCCCCGCGGGGCCCTGGCGCGAGCCGCTCACATCGCTGGCGCGCGCCTCGCTGATCGTCGTGACGCGGAAGAGCGCCTCGCCCGTGCGCGCGCGCGAGCTCCTCGCGCATGCGCGCCGTTTCGCGCCGGACAAGGGAGGTGCGATCATTCACCTCGCTGCAGACCGGCTCGTGGCTTGGCTGTCGGGGGAATTCCTCGATCTCGCGACGCTGCGAGGAAAGACCGTGCTCGCGACCGCCGCGATCGGCAATCCGCGCGCGTTTGCCGCGCAACTGACGGAGGCGGGCGCGCGCGTGGAGATCGCGGCGGAGCGGGATCATCATGCCTATTCGGCTGCCGATGCCGTCGGCCTGGCTCGCCGCGCGGCGTCCGTCGACCTCGTGGTGTGCACTCTGAAAGACGCGGTCAAATTGGGTCCGGTCTGGCCTCGCGAAGCGCCTCCATTATGGTATCTTTCACAGCGTGTGGTGGTGGAGTCCGGCGCGGCCGAACTGGACCGTATTCTCGCCACTCTCGCGGTCCCAGGATCAACCAACTGACACATCACGCCGGCGGTCGCCGGCCCAACGAAAGACTCGAATGGCCCCCGATCTCCTGCTCCCGACCCACAGTATCGTCCGACCGGACAAGGATCGCTTCCTCTCCGAAGAAAATCCGTTCGAGGCGATGATGTCGCGCTTCGACCGCGCCGCCGAACTGCTCGATCTCGAGCCCGGCATCTACAAGGTGCTGCGCAAGCCCGAGAAGCAGATCATCACGCACTCGCCGGTGATGATGGACAACGGCGACGTCGAGGTGTTCACCGGCATTCGCGTGCTCTACAACACGTCGCGCGGCCCGGCCAAGGGCGGCATCAGGTTCGATCTCAACGTCACGCTCGATGAAGTCACGGCGCTTGCCGCGTGGATGACGTGGAAGTGCGCCGTCGTGAACATCCCGTTCGGCGGATCGAAGGGCGGCGTGATCTGCGACCCGCTCAAGATGAGCGCCGCTGAACTCGAGCGCCTGACGCGCCGCTACACCGCGTCGATCATCTCGACGCTCGGCCCGGACTCCGACGTGCCGGCGCCGGACGTCAACACCAACGAGCGCGTGATGGCCTGGATCATGGACACGTACTCCATGCGCATGGGCCACACCGTCAACGCCGTCGTGACCGGCAAGCCGGTCGAGATGGGCGGTTCGCTCGGCCGTCGTGAGGCGACCGGCCGCGGCTGCATGATCGTGACGAAGGGCGCGCTCGCGCATCTTGGCATGGAAGTGAAGGGCGCCACCGTCGCGGTGCAGGGCTTCGGCAACGTGGGATCGATCGGCGCGCAGCTGCTGCAGCGGGAAGGGTGCAAGATCATCGCCATCAGCGATCGCACCGGCGGAGTCCACAACAAGGCCGGCATCGACGTGGACGACGCGATCGCGTGGGTCACGAAGAACAAGACGCTCGAGGGCTATCCCAAGGGCGACAAGATCACGAACGAGGAGCTGCTCACGGTCGAGTGCGACGTGCTGCTTCCGGCCGCGCTCGAGAACGTCCTCACCAAGAAGAACGCGCTGAAGGTCCGCGCGAAGATCATCTGCGAAGGGGCCAACGGGCCCACCACGCCCGCCGCGGACACGATCCTCGACGAGAAGGGCGTATTCGTGGTGCCGGACATCCTCGCGAACGCGGGCGGCGTGACCGTCTCGTATTTCGAGTGGGTGCAGGATCGCGGCGGATACTTCTGGACCGAGAAGGTCGTGAACGAGCGCCTCACGGAGATCATGCAGCACTCGTTCAAGGCCGTGCTCGACCTGTCCAAGCAGCACAAGGTGAACATGCGCACGGCGGCGTACATGCTGTCGATCAGTCGCGTCGCGACGGTGCACCGTCTGCGCGGGATCTATGCGTGAACTGAAGCCGGAAGCCGGAAGCGCGGAAGCCGGAAACTCACAGCGCTTCCGGCTTCCGGCTTCAGGCTTCCGGCGCTGTTGCCGGTGAAGGTTTTTGTCGTCGCGGTGGGCAAGGTGCGCAACAAATATCTCGCCAGCGCGATCGAGGAGTACGAGCGGCGGGCGGCGCACTATTGGCCGCTCGAAGTGCACGAGGTCCGCGAGGAGCCGGCGAAATCGGTCTCCGCGGACCTCGTTCGCGAACGGGAAGGATCGCGGCTTTCGGACGTCGTGCCCGAGTCGGCCCATCTCGTCGCCTGCGATCCCGGCGGTGCATCGAAGACTTCGGAGGAGTTCAGCGCATGGTTGCAGGGCGAACGGGAACGGGGACACGATGTGGCGTTCGTCATCGGCGGGGCGTTCGGGCTTTCACCGGCCGTTCGCAAGCGAGCGCGCACGCGTCTCTCCCTCGCGCCGTGGACGCTGCCGCACGAACTTGCGCGGCTCGTGCTCGCGGAGCAACTCTACCGTGCGGGTTCGATCGTGAAGCGCGAGCCGTATCACAAATGATGGAGACCGGTTCGTGAGTGCACCGCGGGTCATTGCGGAGTCCATCGGCGGGGGCGCGCTCACGCGTGCCGCGCTCGACGGCAGCGCCCCCGCGGGCTGGTTCCTGCCGCGTCCGCGCGGCGTCGACGAATGGCGGAGCCACGCCGAGGCCGTGCGGAGCGCCTTTCCGGGCGCGCGCTGGCTCGAGGCGCTGCGGCCGGCGCTCTCCACGAGTGGGGCGGCGGCGGAGCGGCTTGAGCGCGTCGCGGCGGGCCGCGGTGTGATCGTGACGACCGGGCAGCAGCCGGGCCTCTTCGGCGGCCCTGGTTACACCTGGCTGAAGGCGATCTCCGCGCTCGAGTTCGCCAACCGGCTGGAGCGCGAGATCGGCGTTCCCGTCGCACCCGTCTTCTGGGCCGCGACCGACGATGCGGATTTCGAGGAGGCGTGCTCGACCGTCGTTTCACTCGGCACCGAGTGTCGTCGCATCGCGATCGAGCGGCAGGGACCGGAAGGGCTCGTGATGTCGCAGATGCCGGCCGGCGACACCTCGGCGCAGATCGCGATGCTCACCGAAGCGGCCGGATCGGCCTCGCAGTCGGACGTGCTCGCGGCGCTGCGCGCGGCCTATCATCAGGACGCCACCGTCGGCGGCGCGTACGTGCAGCTGCTCCGGGCGATCCTCGAGCCGCTGGGGATCGCCGTGCTCGACGCGTGGCATCCTGCCGTTCGCTCTGCCGCCCGCCCGACGCTCGTCGAGGCGCTGAACCGTGCGGCGATGATCGACGAGGCCGTGGCGCTGCGCGGCGTTTCCATCGAGCGCGCGGGCTTTCGCGCGCAGGTCGCTCGTGTGCCGCGCCTCTCGCTGGTCTTCCGCAGCACGATCGGCGTGAAGGAGCGCGTGCCGCTCGCGCAGGCGGCCGATGCCGCGCGCCGCGACGATCTCGTGCTTTCGGCAAACGTGCTGCTGCGGCCCGTGGTGGAGCGGCGCCTCCTGCCGAGCGTGGCGTACGTCGGTGGCGCCGGCGAGATCGCGTACTTCGCCCAGGTGACCGCGGTCGCCGAAGCGCTCGGCGCCGCGCTGCCGCTGGTGGTGCCGCGCTGGTCGGCGACGGTCATCGAGCCCGCGGTCGACCGCATGCTTGGCCGCCTCGGCATGATGTTCGATGACGTGAAGTCGCCGCACGTGGCCGAGCGCCGCATCGCCGAGCGCGCGATGCCGGCCGCGGTGCGAGAGGCACTCGAGGGACTGCGCGCGAGTGTGGAAACGAGGATGGACGCGGTCACGGCGAGCATGGGAAGCAACCCGCTCGTCACGAAGGAAGTGATCGAGGGCGCGCGCGCCCAGCTCCGTCATCGTGTGGAGCGTCTCGAGCGCCGCATGCGCGCCGCTGCGGGCCGCGGCGAGACGGCGGCCATGAATGATCTGGCCGCCATTCGCGCGGCGCTGATGCCGGCGGGCGCGAGACAGGAGCGACGGCTCAACTACCTGCCACTGCTCGCACGCCACGGCGATCTCCTGATCGAGCAGCTCAAGGCCGGTGCCGCGATTCACGCCGGCGGGTTGATCGGAAGCAAGTGAGAGGTTTGTGAAAGGTCCGGCGGACGGACCGAAGGACGTGGCGGCGCGCCGGAACCGAACCGCGGGCGGGGCCGTGCTCGTCGCGGCCGGAATTTTCCTCAGCCGCATCATGGGGCTCGTGCGGTCGCGGGCGTTCTCGCATTTCCTGGGCACCTCCGAGTCGGCCGACGCATTCAACGCGGCGATCCGGATTCCGAACTTCCTGCAGAACCTGTTCGGCGAGGGCGTGCTTTCGGCGTCGTTCATCCCCGTCTACGCGCGGCTGCTCGCCGAGGGCGACGAGGAGGAGGCCGGGCGCGTCGCGGGTACCGTGTTCTCATTGCTCGCGCTCATCGTGACGGTGATGGTCGTCGTCGGCGTGATGGCGACGCCGCTGCTGATCGACCTGCTCGCACCGGGATTCTCGGGGGACAAACGGCTGCTCACCGTGCGCCTGGTGCAGGTGATGTTCCCCGGCGTCGGACTGCTGGTGCTCTCGGCCTGGTGCCTTGGCATTCTGAATTCACATCGGCGGTTCTTCCTCTCGTACGCGTCGCCTGTTGCGTGGAACTTGATGATGATCGCCGCGCTGCTGTTCTTCGGCCCGCGCGTGGTGCAGGCGAATCTCGTGATGCTCGTCGCGCTGGCGTCGGTGGCGGGTGCGGCGCTGCAACTCGCCGTGCAGCTGCCGATGCTCTTCAAGCTCGAGCGCAAGATGCGCGCGTCCCTCGACACGAGCGCCGCGAACGTGCGCGCGGTGATCAGGAATTTCATCCCGGTGTTTTTCGGCCGCGGGGTGGTGCAGATCAGCGGCTACGTCGACCAGTGGCTCGCGTCGTTCCTGCTCACCGGCGCCGTGTCCGTGCTTGCGTACGCACAGAACGTGTCGATGCTTCCCATCTCACTCTTCGGCATGGCCATCGCCGCGTCGGAGCTGCCGGCGATGTCTTCTGCGCTGGGCGGAAGCGAGGAGGTCGCCGGTGAGATTCGCCGCCGGCTCGACGAGGGGCTTCGCCGCATCGCGTTCTACATCATCCCGTCCGCCACCGCATTTCTGCTGCTCGGCGACATCATCGCCGGCGTGCTGTATCAATCCGGCGAATTCACGCGCGACGGCACGGTGTGGGTGTGGGGCGTCCTCGCCGGTTCCGCCGTGGGACTGCTCGCGGGCACGATGGGCCGTCTCTACAGCTCTGCATGGTATGCGCAGCGCGACACGATCACGCCGCTCAAGTTTGCGATGATCCGCGTGGCGCTCACGCTCGGGCTCGGATACGTCGCGGCGCTGCTGCTCCCGGGATGGCTCGGCATCTCGCCCAAGTGGGGCGTTGCCGGTCTGACGGCATCGGCGGGCATCGCAGGGTGGCTCGAGTTCTGGCTGCTGCGCCGCTCCATGAACCGTCGCATCGGTGCGACGGGCGTTCCGCTCGGCCGCGTCGCGGTGCTGTGGCTCGCCGCGCTCGGTGCGGCTCTTCCTGCAATCGCCGTGAAGATTGCGATGGGCGTCGGCCATCCCGTGTACCTCGCGTTGATATCCCTGCCGCTGTTCGCATTCGCGTACCTGTTCTTCACGAGCCGCGCGCGCGTGCCCGAGGCCGCCGAGTTCAGGGACCGGATTTCGCGAGTGATCCGCCGCCTTTACTAACTTCCGCTGAGCCGATGCCGCAGATTCCCGGGCAGATCGCGTCGATACTCGAGCACCTTCCGGATACTCCCGGCGTGTACTTGTGGAAGTCCGCCGACGGAACGGTGCTCTATGTGGGGAAGGCCAAGCGCCTTCGCCCGCGCGTCCGCAGCTACTACGCCGACCAGGCGCACAGCCCGAAGACGCAGATGCTGATGGCGCTCGTGGCGGATCTCGAGACGATCGTCGTGCCGTCGGAGACGCAGGCGCTGCTGCTCGAGTACAACCTCATCAAGGAGCATCGCCCGCGCTTCAACATCCTGCTGCGCGACGACAAGACATATCCGTACGTGAAAGTCACGTTGCAGGAGCCGTACCCGCGTGTCTTCGTGACGCGCCGGCTGCTGAACGACGGCGCGCGCTACTTCGGGCCGTACACCGACGTCGGCGCGATGCGCCGCGCGCTGAACCTCGTGAAGCGCATCTTCACCGTGCGCTCGTGCAGCTGGGACATGCCCAGCCAGATGCCCGAGCGGGCGTGCCTCGACTATTACATCAAGCGGTGCAAGGGCCCGTGCATCTACGCGCAGTCGCTCGAGGACTACCGGGCGATGATCGACGAAGTCGTCGTCTTTCTCGACGGGCGCACCGATGAAGTCGTGCGCCGCGTGACCGCCCGCATGAACGCCGCGTCCGAGGCGATGGATTACGAGCGCGCCGCCGAGCTGCGCGACGCGCTGGTGCACCTGCAGCACATGGAGGAGCCGACCGTCATGCTCGAGGTCGAGGGCGGCGAGCGCGACGTGGTGGGCTACGCGCGCGACGGCGAGGACGCCTGCGTCACGATCCTCCGCATCCGCGGCGGCAAGCTGCTCGGCCGCGAGCACCGGTTCCTCGAGCACATCGAGGATGAGCCCGACGCCGAAGTGCTCGGCGCGTTCCTCGTCGCGAGCTACCTGAGCTCGACCGAGCGCGGCGACGAACTTCTCATCCCGTTCGACTTCGAGGATCGTCCGCTCCTGCAGGATGCGCTCGGCACGACGCAGGTGCGAATTCCCGAACGCGGCTCACGGCGGGAGCTGATAGATCTCGCGGAGCAGAACGCGCGCCACCTGCTCGAGGAGTTCAAGCTCGCCGGCCTCGAGGCCGACGAGCGCGCGGCCGATCCCGTCTACGATCTCGGCCGGGAGCTCGGCCTGCACAAGATTCCGCGAAGCCTCGTGTGCTTCGACATGTCGACGGCGCAGGGGCGCGACAACGTCGGGTCGATCGTCTGGTTCGAGAACGGGCGTCCGCGTCGGTCGGAGTACCGGACCATGAAAGTGAAGAGCGTCGACGAAGCACACGGGCCGGACGATTACGCGTCGATGCGGGAGGTGGTGGCGCGGTACTTCCGCCGCCGAGTGGAGGAGAAGAAGTCGCTCCCCGATCTCGTCGTCGTCGACGGAGGGAAGGGACAGCTCTCCGCCGCCGCTTCCGCGCTTGCGGAACTGGGCTTACCGACACTTCCACTGATCTCGCTCGCGAAACGAGAAGAGGAGATCTTCGTGAACGGCCGGCCGGAGCCGATGCGGCTCCCCCGGCGGTCCCCCGCGCTTAGACTGTTGCAGCAGGCGCGCGACGAGGCGCATCGCACCGCCGTCACGTACAATCGCAAGCGCCGCACGATTCGTACGGTGACGTCGGAGCTGCTGAAGATTCCCGGAGTCGGACCGGTGAAGCGCCGCGCGCTGCTGACCGCATTCGGCAGCATCCAGGGCGTGCGGGCGGCGACTCCCGAAAAGATCGCAGGGCTGCCGGGCTGGTCCGTGGCCGCGGCGGCGAAGATGCTCGACGCGCTCAGCCGGTCGGATCCGACGGCGCCCTCGAACGAAGCACCCGCAGTTTCAACGAACGATTCACATCTACCTCCAGATCAATGACCGCATCGAAGTGGACGCTCCATTGTTCCGCCTGCGCCTACACCGCGCCGGGCGATCGCCTCGCCTCGGTCTGTCCCGACTGCGGCCAGCCGCTTTCGGTGAAGCTCGCACCCGTACCGCGCTCCGCCGTCGGCCACGACTGCTCGATGTGGCGCTACCATGCCGCGATGCCCATCCTCGACGGCGAGCAGCGCGTCTCGATCGGTGAAGGGATGACCGCGCTTACCGAGCTTCCGCACATCGCGAAAGAGGTGGGCGTGGGGCGCCTCTGGGTGAAGGACGAAGGACTGAACCCGACCGCGAGCTTCAAGGCGCGCGGACTCTGCATGGCGGTGACCCGCGCGAAGGCGCTCGGCCTTCCCGGCGTCTGCGTGCCGACCGCGGGCAACGCGGGGATCGCGCTCGCCGCCTACGCGGCCGCCGCGCACATGCCCGCGCGCATCTACGCACCGGCCACCACGCCGCCACCGATCCTCGGCAGCATCCGCGCGTACGGCGCGCAGCTTGAGCTCGTCGACGGGCACATCGGCGACGCGGGGAAGGCGACGACGCAGTTCGCGAAGGAGAGCGGCTTCTTCAACGTCGCCACCGTGCGCGAGCCGTATCGCGTGGAGGGCATGAAGACGATGGGATACGAAGTGGCCGAGCAACTCGGATGGAGACTGCCCGATGCCATTGTCTATCCGACAGGCGGCGGCGAGGGCACGATCGGCATCTGGAAGGCGATCGGCGAGATGATCGAGTGGGGATGGCTGCCGCCCGGTACGAAGAAGTCGAAGATGGTCATCGCGCAGGCCGAAGGCTGCATGCCGCTCGTGCGCGCATTCCACGAGGGCGCGGATCGCGCCACGCCGTGGGAGAATGCCGCGACGCACGCGGCCGGATTGCGGGTGCCCGGCCCGTTCGGCGATCGCTGGACGCTGCGCACGATCCGGGAGAGCAACGGCGGCGCGTTCGCCGCGTCGGAGGAGGAGATCCGCGCCGCGACGTTCCATCTCGCGTCGACGAGCGGCATCGACGCCGCGCCGGAGGGCGGCTGCGGCATCAGCGTGGCGAAGAAGATGGTCGCCGCCGGTCTCGTCTCGAAGGACGCGGAAGTGGTAGTGTTCAACACGGGTTCCGGCGCGAGTTATCGATGGTAGTCGTGCAACGCGACAAGAGCGATTACTGCGCAAGAAAGTCAACGAGGACGTGCGATGAGCTCTCTGCTCTTTGAGCAACTCGACAACTCAGGTTTCCTCAGGTCCGGAGCCGTTAACGTGGAGCGTATTCGCCGAGCATCGGTCGCCGATCTCGTCGATGCCGCATCCGAATCGATTGCGCTGACCTCGGCAGCCGAGATCGGCAGATCAACGTCGCCTTACGAGCATACGGCTTCGATGTCACTCGGCGGCGGGCCAAACCCATGCAGCGCGATCGACTGTCGAATCGGCCACTCAGATCAGCTGGCTCAATTCGCATCGCTTTACAGCGATTCGGTGTACGTTCACAATCTGCTAGGCGATCACGCGCATCACCCGGATCGGTATACGAAGGACTCGTTGCCTGAATTCCGCCAGAAGGTTGTAGACGACTTGACGGTTCTCAATCGCATGCGCCCACTTGTCGAAGCCGGTCGCATAGTTCCGGTCACGGCTCCGCTGGCCACTTGCTCAGGTTGCGGTTCGGCGATGATCGCGTTGCTGGATACGGAAGTGGAACGCCGGTTCAAGCGTGCTCGCCGATCCGTTTTCTCTCGGTATGCCGCCGAACTCGTCATCGATTTCGAACTGCGCGGCGGTCGAGTTGGCGCACACATGCGCGGGCCAGAGGATCTGCTCGAGCACGGCGAGCGCTACTTCCTCTTTAGCGACACATCGAAAATCTTTAGTGAGATTCCGCGGCTCAAGAAGAGCCTCGCGGAAGGCGGCGCACCGACGCGGTTGACGAAACGCGAGGCGGCTCGAGCCGGGCTTAATGCTGGTCAAGCGCTCGTTGTACTGAGGGATTTGAGGTTCGAGCTTGCAGTCGGCCAAAGCCTCGGTACGTCCCTCTTGACTGATCGGCCAATCAGTTTTGATCTGGTCAACCGAATCGCGGGAACTGACGCCGTGCGTCGCCGCAATGAAGTTATTCGAGAGCACCTGACGACGATCGTTCCGTTTTTGGACGGTGTGCCGCCACAAGAGCTTCTGCGTTTGCGTCAAACAGACGGCGACTCGTTCGTGCTCTTTCGGCACGCACTTAACGAGGCGGTCGATGAAGCGTGTGCCAGCAAGTCAACATTCTCCAGCGCCGACGCGAAGGCTCTGTACGGTGATGTCATCGCTCCGAGGTTGGCAAGGTTGGGTGTGACGGTTCGCGCGGCTCGTCGTACGCTCGTCAAAGACGCCGGTCGGAAGACTGCTGGGTGGGTCGGAGCGATTGCGTTCGGACAACTAACGGGGTTGCTGCCGGCATCACTTGCCGTCACAGCGAAGGCGCTCGGCCTCACAAAGGTGATTGCTGACTTGACTGCCGACACCCTCAAACCAGTCGACAAGACTTCTCCGATCCGGGCGGATAGCATGTTCTTTCTGTGGCAAGTCAAGCAGCTATCCAAGAAATGATCGCAATCCTCGACCCCTTCAGCGGCATCGCCGGCGACATGACGCTTGGCGCGCTGCTCGATCTGGGTCTCGATCCGGATTGGCTGCGCGCGCTGCCGGCCACGCTCGGACTCGAAGGCGTGCATGTCCGCATCGAGCGCGTGAAGCGCGGCGAGATCGTGAGCTGGAAGGTCGACTTCGACATTCCGCCGCAGCCGCACGGGCGTCATCTCAAGCATCTCAAGGCGATCGTCGAGGCTTCGCCCGCGCCGACTCACGTGAAAGCGAAGGCGAGCGCCGCATTCGAGGCGGTCGCGACGATCGAAGCCGAGATCCACGGAACGACGATCGAAAAGGTGCACCTGCACGAGGTCGGCGCGGTCGATGCGATCCTGGATATTGTCGGATCGATCTGGGGATTCGATCTCATCGGCGTGAGTGCGGTCTACTGCGGCACGATCGCGCTGGGCGACGGATTCGTCGACGCCGCGCACGGCCGCCTCGCGGTTCCCGCGCCGGCCACGCTGCGGCTGCTCGAGGGGCAGGTCGTTCGAAGCGGTCCCGAGGGCAGCGGGGAACTCACCACGCCGACGGGCGCCGCGCTCGTGAAGGTCCTGTCGCTCGGTGCCGCGCCTGAGACATACCGCCCAATGAAGAGCGGCTACGGCGCCGGCACGAAGGATCCCGCGGGCCGCGCGAATGTGCTGCGCATCATTCTCGGCGAGCTTGGCGAGGTAAGGGGTGAGGAGTCCGAGACGCCTGACTTGCTCGCTGCGGTGAGAGATGAGGAGTCCGAAACACTGGACTTGCTCGCTGCGGACATAGACGACATGTCCGGCGAATATCTCGCATCGGCGGCCGACCTTCTTCGCGAGGCCGGCGCGCTCGACGTGACGCTGCTGCAGACCATGATGAAGAAGGGACGTCCCGGTGTGAGGATCGAGGTGCTCTGCCGTCCCACCGACGCCGACCGGCTCGAGGCGCTGCTCCTTCGCGAGAGCAGCACGATCGGTGTGAGGCGCACGGAGGTCAGTCGGCGTGCGTTGCCGCGATCGGAGGCCTCGGTCGAGGTCTTTGGGCGCCAGGTCTCGGTGAAGACGGTAGAGTTGCCCGGTGGCGGGCAGCGCGCCAAGGCAGAGTACGAAGACGTCCGTCGCGTTGCGCGTGAGACGGGCAGGACCACTGCCGATGTTCTCGAGGCAATCGCTAAGCGGCCGTAGTTCGCCTGCTTTGCCACGGAAACGCACGGAGAACGGCCGGATTCTCGCGGATGATTCTTAGGGGAACTGCGCGCGCGAGGTTGGTCCGTCGTTATGTAGCAGTGCTGGAATAGTGCTCGAGCAGCTCGACACGAGCTCACTGATTGGTCCAGCGTACTCAGAGTTACGGATTCAACGGCCAGGGTCGCGTGCTCTAACGGACGCAATCAATACGAGGCCGATCGACAACAATCGAGAGCTCGAAGGGGGGTGCCATGAGTAAATTCTGGCCGTGTGCTTTTCTTCTTCTCTCATGCTCTGTTGAGCCATCTTTTGTGGCAGGTACAAATTTTGAAAATGGTGTTGCCAAAGCTAGCATAGCTTTTGGAGCTGCTGACTTGGTGAGCGTTTCAGTCGAAACAATTGACACACCAAATGGTTATGTCTACAGCAAGGCGTATATGTGGGGAGGTGATGAGACATCACCTCCAAAGAGAATCATCAAGGCAATTACTGTTTTGAGAAATGGCCAAACATTTTTTATTCCGCTCTCCGCATATGCTGACTTAGGCAATCCTAGGAAAATTTCGTTAGACAAACTTCCGTCACATGGGTTCCGATTGGTTATTAGCGGGGGTGATGCAGCTGGTTCATACAGCGCAATATTAAATTTCAAGAAAGACGAAATTTCTCGTAGGAAGATTGTAAGTGGTGAGTTTCCAAAAGAGGTATGGGAGGAAACAACTTTCTCTTTCAACCATTTGAACAATTAGCTATTTCTTTCCCGATAAAAGAACGCACGTCGATGTTGACTCCGCGCCGCGCGGAGCGCCGTTACCATTACCATGACACATTGCGTTGCTTATGAAATCAGGTGGAAAATGAAAAATGCAATTTTGGGGTTGGTCACATTTTTGACACTGGCTTGTGCGCCCGAAATGATTCTGGAGTCTAAGGATGTGCAATTTTTAAAAGTAGACGAGATAAATTCTGGAACCTCCAAGCAGTTAAAAATATCCGGCTTGGCGCTTCATAGTGCATGGGCCGTAAGCGAAGTCACCCAGAGTCAAAAGGATGATTCCTTGCACATCCTTGTTCACTTGGTGCGAGCCAGGGAAGGACTGTCCGGCAACCTTTCGTATGAGACTGTCATTCCTCCAGCAGTGAGTGTAGTGCGCTTTGGAAATCAGAAGACCATAATTTGGAGTCGACACTAAGGCTGGCAGAGGCGCAGGTCGGAAGAGCGCAAGCGCCTCCTCGCGCAGCGGCTGGTTCGACGCGTCTGCACACATTGCGGCGGACATGGGTGCGCTGAATGCCGGATGACCGGCTACCGCGGGCGAACCGGGATCTACGAGCTGCTTCTCGTGGACGACGCAATTCGGGCGGCTCTTGCGCGCAACGTCGCGGCGGGCGTCACATCTATGGAGGAAGTGTTGAGGGTGACGCGAGAGGGAACCGAGTAGCAAGGACGATGTCGATGATGACGACGGCGACTTCCGAACTTCCACAGCCGGGACCGGCACGATCCATCGAAGCCGCCGGATACGCCGCCCTCGACGGTTAGCGGGGCCTCTGCGCCACACTCGTCGCCCTCGTTCATCTCCGCGCGGGGTGGAACGTCGGCGTGAACTCGCACCTCGCGCGTGAGACGGGCTTGACCACCGCCGACCTTCGCGGGACAATCGCGAAGAAAACGTAGCAGCATGTAAGCAGATCGCGTGTCCGGATCATCCAATCGGTTGCAGCCACACATTCAACCGCCGGAGAAGATCCATGCGCAGACTCATGCTACTCGTGCCCGTGCTCGCGCTCAGCACGGTCGCGTTCGCCCGTCCTTCAGTCGTAATATGGCCGGCCTGGCTCTCGATCGAGTCGCCGGTCAATCCGTTCGATCGCGACAACTCAGGTGCGTTGATGCTGGTTCACGCAATGACGCGCGAGGGTCCCGCGACGCTCGCGAACGTGAGTGGCTCGGCGCAGGGGCTCGTCAACGGCGCCCGCCGCTCGATTCCGATTCGCTTCGACACGACGTCCAAGCCCGGCATCTTCGCCCTGCGCAAGCAGTGGCCGTCAGAGGGCACCTGGCTGCTGCAAATCGCGCTCTACGGCACCACCGCCGTCGTGGTGGTCGACCGCGACGGCAGCGTCGCCTCCGTGCGCGTACCCACACAGTTGCAAAGCGGGAATCAGATTCCTCGCGCGGTAGCCGCAAAGGAGATTGATTCCACACTGGCTGCAGCGGCGCGCCGCTAGCAGCGCCACGTGAACGCGAGCGCTCTCAGAGAGAGGGTGATGCCGGGACCTTCGCCGTCGTACGACGATGCACCGATCGATGACGTCGTGCGACGCGCGCAGCGCGGCGATGTGGACGCGTTCGAGCGTTTGTATCGCCGGCACGCGCCACCTGTGTACGCGCTCTGCCGGCGCATGGCAGGCGACGAGCGCGAGGCGCGAGAACTGGTGCAGGATGTGTTCGTCCGCGCGTGGGAGCGACTCGCGAGCTTTCGAGGCCAGAGCGCGTTCGCGACCTGGCTGCACCGGCTCGCCGTCAACACCGTGCTCGAACATTTTCGCGGCGCCAAGCGTGACGATCTCCGATTCAACGATGAAGAAGTCGATTTGCTCGGAACTTCGTTCGAAGCACAGGCGAACGCGCAAGTCGACCTCGACGCCGCGCTCGCGCGACTTCCGCACGGAGCGCGCGTCGCGTTCGTACTGCACGACATCGAGGGCTATTCGCATGAGGAAGTCGCCGAACTCACCGGCACGGCCCCCGGCACCGCGCGCGCGCAAGCGTGGCGGGCACGGCGCGCCCTGCTCAAACTGCTCGATCTATGACAGACTCTGACTCTGAACAGCAGCGCGTCGCGAAGCTCGTCGAGCTTGCTCGCGCGACCAGTGGCCCGGAGATGCCGCTGGAGGATCTCTGGCCGGCGATTCGCGACCGGGTCGAAGGCGCGAAAGTCGTCGCGATCCCCGCATCGGCCGGCGTTCCACCGGTGCGCGCGATGGGTGCGCGCCGGTCCGTTGTCTGGGTTGGAGCGGCAGTCGCCGCGGCGGCCGCGATCTTTCTTCTCGGCCGGGCATCACGCCGGGTCGGCGACGGGCCGGCCGTCGAGCTTGGCGAGGGTCCCACGGTCACGATCGTCCCCGACTCGGCGGGCGCGTACGAGCAACAGGCCCGCATCCTGCTCAATCGTCTTTCGCTGGAACGGTCGCTGGTTCGCCCGGAGGCGCTTCGGTTGATCGACCGCGACCTGCATACTGTCGATGCCGCCATCGCCGAGCTGCACGCGGCGGTTGCGCACGATCCGAACAATCCGGTGCTGCGCCGGCTTCTGGTTTCGTCGTACCGCGAGAAGGTGGACATCCTCAAGCGCGTCGGAAACGCAGAGTGAAATGAGACACGCCGCTCACGCCATGCTATTCGCTGCCGTCGCGATGTTCGCTCCGCCGTTCTCCGCCACGGCCCGGAATGCGGGCGTCCCACAACATGATCCCGTGCTCACGGCGCGCCACATGAATCAGGGCGCGTCGCTCAAGGTCTTCAACGCGACGGGAGCGGTGCGGCTCGTGGGCTGGAGTCACGATTCGATGGAGGTGCGGGGCAATGTCACACCGCGCCGACGCTACTACGCGGCCGGCGATGCAAACGGCGCGAAAGTCGGCGTGGACGACGGACCTTCGAACGAGCCGCCTCCGCACGGCGATCTCACGATCTACGTCCCGCGCGGAACTCAGGTTTCGGTGAAGACAGTCAACGGAAACATCCAGGCCGACGATATCTCCGGCTGGTTCTACACGATCGCCGGCTCCGTGCGAATCGGCGGGAACGCGAAGTCGATCGAAGTCGACGCGATGCGCGGCGACATCGATCTGGCTGTGTCGGTGCCGTGGATGCACGTGCGCGCCGGCGAAGGACACGTCGTGGTCCACGGCATCGTGACGGATGCGGATGTCTCGACGATCGGCGGCCAGTTGGATATCACGAGCGGCGCGATTCAGCGCGGACAGTTCGCTTCAGTTGCCGGCGACATTCGTTGGACGGGCGCGCCGGCGCCGGGCGCGATACTCGATTTCTCCAATCACAATGGAGCAGTCGAGTTCGCGCTGCCGCGGTCCACGGCGGCGGCGTTCTCCCTTTCGACCGTGGGCGGCACCATCACGAACGGATTCGCGCAGGTGCGCGCGGTCTCGCAGGCGGAACGCTCGGTGCGGGTCACGTTCGGGCGCGGAGGCGCCGACATCGCCGTGCGCACGTTCACGGGCGCGATTCGCATGCGGCCGCAATAGGCGCTGTTCATGTGGTTCATGCGCATGCCGATCCACTCGAAGCGCTTCGTGCCGAATAGCAGGGCATGTAACGAGGCCGTTGTCTGACAACTGCAACTGCTTGCCACGGATTTGCACGGAAAACTACAGCTGGATTGTACTGCCTGATCAAGCAAGACTTTCCACAGATTTCGCAGATCTCGCGGATCAACTGCCAAAAACTCTTGGGGGAACTGCCACAGCGCGCGAGCTGAAGTGGCAGTTCCCCCAAAAAGCTCCTGCAGTTGCCTATCTGCGAAATCCGGGAAATCCGTGGAAAAGCGGTTGCAGTATCCGCGAGTTATCGCCGTCCGTTCTCCGCGAAAATCCGCGGCAAGCAGTTGCAATTCATTTCGTGGCCTTCGCCGAAGTTCCCACCGCGTACGCCGTCGAGACCGCTGCTGGCGGCGGTCCCAACTCCTTTCCCCCCATTGTTTTCCGCATGGTAGCTTGATAAGTTACCTCAATGGTAAAGGTCGCCCGCATCCACCCCGGAAGCATCGCTGAAGAACTGGGGATTCTCCCCGGTACCCAGCTGCTCACGGTGAACGGGCGCGCGCTCGAAGATTTCCTCGATTGGGAGTTTCTCACCGCCGAGGACACGCTCGAGATCGAGGCCACGCTCCCCGACGGCGAGCGCGTGGTCTACGACATCGAACGTCCCGAAAACGAGTCGATGGGGCTCGAACTCGAGCCGCCCACGGTCCGCCGTTGCGCGAACCGCTGCGAGTTCTGTTTCGTCGAGGGCCTGCCGAAGGGACTGCGCCGTCCGCTGTACATCCGCGACGACGACTACCGTCTCTCGTTCGCGTATGGAAACTTCGCGACGCTCTCGAACGTGAAGGAGCGCGACGTCGCGCGCATCCTCGAGTATCGCCTCTCGCCGCTCTACGTCTCGGTGCACGCGACGCCGTGGGAGGCGCGCAAGAAATTGCTCAACAATCCACGCGTGCCTGACATTCTCGAGCAGCTCAAGGAGCTCGCCGCGGGCGGGATCCAGTTCCACGGCCAGATGGTCGTCGTCCCGGGCCTCAACGACGGCGACGTGCTCGAGGAATCGCTCTCCGATCTCTACGCGATGGGCGATGCGGTCCTCACGGTCGCGCTGGTCCCCGTGGGGCTCACGCA
>PMYN01000062.1:36233-71789 GCA_003171215.1 Gemmatimonadota bacterium
AAGCACATCGGCGTCGTGACCGGCACGTCCATGCTGCCGCTGATGCCGCCGCTCCTCGCCCTGCTCGAGAAGGCAACCGGCGGACACTTTGAATTAATTCACGCCGAAAATTCTTTGTTTGGTCCCACAACTACTACCGCAGGCTTACTGGTTGGTGCCGATATCCGGCGCGTACTGGGCGCTCGCACCGACTTGGATATGGCTTTGATACCCGCCGAAACGATCAACGAAAACGGACTTTTCCTCGACGACGAATCGTTCGCCGTCGTAAGGGAAGAATTCCCGATGCCCGTGTACGCCTCGTACGACTTCATCGACGTGCTCGAACTCGAGGGCTCTCCCCTCGCGTGCACCACAGCGGGGGCGGCATGAGCCTCCCCGTCGTCGCAATCATCGGCCGGCCCAACGTCGGCAAGTCGTCACTGTTCAATCGCATCATCGGCAGCGACACGGCCATCGTGAGTGACGAGCCGGGCACGACGCGCGACCGCCATTATGCACGCGCCGAATGGAATGCTCGCGCCTTCTGGCTCGTCGACACCGGCGGCCTCCGCGAAGATTCGTCGCTCCCGATGGACCTCGAGATTCGCAAGCAGGTCAAGCAGGCCATCGAGGAAGCCGACCTGATGTTGCTCGTCGTCGATGCGCAGGTCGGCGTGCATCCGAGCGACGCGCGGGTCGCCGAGCTCGTACGCGAATCCGGAAAGCCCTGGCTCGTGGTCGCCAACAAGGTCGACGATCCCAGGAGCACGGACTTCTACGAGTTCTACAAGCTCGGGGCGGGCGATCCGCATCCCGTTTCGGCGCAGAACGGAAAGAACTCCGGCGACCTCCTCGACGAGCTCGTCAAGAAGCTTCCGCCCGAGCAGGAAGACGTGGTCGGTGACGATCTTCGCATCGCGGTCATCGGCCGGCCGAACGTGGGCAAGTCGCTGTTCATCAACAAGCTGCTCGGCGAGGAGCGCCTCGTCGTATCTGACGTAGCGGGCACCACCCGTGACTCGATCGACACGCCGTTCACCTTTCACGGCCGTCGCATGATCTTCGTCGACACCGCCGGCTTGCGCCGGCAGTCGAGGACCGAGGACGGCATCGAATTCTACTCCTCGCTCCGGACCCGCCGCGCGATCGACCGCTCGGACATCTGTTTGCTGCTGATCGATGCGACCGAGGGATTGCACAACCAGGACTTGAAGATCGCCGCGCTCGCGTGGGAAGCGGGCCGCGGGCTGATCATGATCGTGAACAAGTGGGACATCAAGGAGGACAAGGGCGACAAGACCGCCGCGAAGTTCGAGAAGGAATGCGCGGAGAAGGCTCCCTTCCTGAAGTTCGTCCCGTTCCTCTTCACGTCGGCCCTCACCGGCCAGCGCGTGACGAAGGTGCTCGATGTGATCGCCGAGGTGGACGCCGAGCGCCGCAAGCGCATCACCACGTCGGTGGTGAACGACGCACTCCAGCAGCTGCTCGCGCGACGCCAGCCGCCGCAGGCCGCCGGCCACGAGATCAAGCTGAACTACGCGACGCAGGTCGAGACGAATCCGCCGGCCATCGCGGTGTTCGGAAACAATCCCGAAATGCTGCAGGAGCATTACGTGCGCTACCTGCACAACGGGTTTCGCGAATTCTGGGGCTTCAAGGGCAATCCGCTGAAGATCCTGCTTCGTCGCAAGTCGGGCTCGTCCGCGGACTGAAGCCGGGCCATGCATCCAGCCCTCGGTCTTCTCATCGCCTACATCGCGGGCTCGTTCCCGTCGGCGTATCTCGCGGGACGATTGGTCAAGGGCATCGATCTGCGCACGGTCGGCTCGGGCAACCTCGGCGCCACGAATGTCTATCGGGTTCTCGGATTCGGCGCTGCGATGTGCGTCCTCCTGATCGATCTCGCGAAGGGCGCGCTGCCGGTGCTGTACCTGCCGCGCCTGCTCGACGCGGGTCCGCCGGGCAGCGACCGCGCGCTCTGGTGGGCGCTCGCGTACGGCATCGCCGCGATCGCGGGGCACGCGAAGCCCGTGTTCCTGCTCTGGAAGGGCGGCGGCAAGGGCGTCGCGACCGCGACCGGCGTCTTCGTGGTGCTCGCGCCCAGCGCGCTGCTCGCCACGGTCGTCGTGTGCATGGCGGTCGTCTGGTATTCCGGCTTCATGTCGCTGGGGTCGATCACCGCCGCGGCGCTTTTCCCGCTGCTCGTCTGGTTCGATAGCGGCGTTTCACCCGTGCTGTGGGGAGCCCTGCTCGTGGCATCGTTCATCTGCTGGACGCATCGCGCGAACATGGTGCGTCTCCGCAACGGCACGGAGCCGCGGCTCTTTCGCAAGAAGGAGCGTGGCCCATGAGGGACGAATGAGGTGCGCCGTCATGGGAGCGGGCGCGTGGGGAACGGCGCTCGCGAATCTTCTCGCGGAGAACGGGCATCCGACCATCGTGTGGGCGTACGAGCCCGACGTGGCCGAGGCGATCAACGACGGGCACGAGAACCCGCGTTTCCTGGCGGGCGTCCAGCTGCAGCCCGAGCTGCGCGCGACGGCGGACAAGGAAGCCGCGGTGACGGACGCCGAGCTGATCGTATTTGCCACGCCGAGTCACGTGCTGCGCGACGTGGCGTCCGCGGCCAAGGCCTGGGTGACGCCCGGCGCGACACTCGTCATCGCGACGAAGGGGATCGAGCGGAATCGCCTTGCGCTGATGACGGACGTGATCGCGGAGGAGTTCGCGGGCCATCCGGTGGTGGCGCTGTCGGGTCCGAGTTTCGCGTTCGAGGTGGCGGCGCGCCAGCCGACGGCGGTCGTCGCCGCGAGCGTCGACGCGCAGGCCGCGATCCAGACGCAACAGGTTCTGAGCTCGCCCGGCTTCCGCGTGTATACGCACGACGACGTGATCGGGGTCGAGCTCGGCGGCGCGCTGAAGAACGTCATGGCGGTCGCCACCGGCATCTCGGACGGCCTGGGGCTGGGCTTCAACGCGCGCGCCGCGCTCATCACGCGAGGACTCGCCGAGATGGTGCGTCTCGGCGTGAAACTCGGCGCCCGGCCTGCGACGTTCGCGGGCCTCGCGGGCGTCGGCGACCTCGTGCTGACGTGCACCGGCGCGCTCAGCCGCAACCGGAACGTCGGACTGGAAATCGGGCGCGGCGCCACGCTGAGCGAAGTGCTCGCGGGCCGCGAGACGGTGGCGGAGGGCGTGGTGACCACGGAGAGCGCGAAGGCTCTGTCCGAACGGGAGGGGATCGAGATGCCCATCGTGAATGCGGTGCACCGGGTGCTGTTCGAGCGGCAGCCGGCGCGCTGGGCGCTGGTCGAGCTGATGACGCGCGGACTGCGCGGGGAGCAGGATTGATGATGGCGCGCGGGAACGCGAAGCCCGAGCCGGTGCAGGAGTTCTTCAGCATCGGCGACGTGTGCGACCTCACGGCGCTGAAGCCGCACGTGCTCCGCTACTGGGAGAGCCAGTTCAAGTTCCTGAGCCCCGCCAAGAACCGTTCGGGCAATCGCGTCTACCAGCGCCGCGAGATCGAGATGGTGATGCTGGTGAAGCAGCTGCTGTACGCGGAGAAGTACACCATCGAGGGCGCGCGCCAGAAGCTCGACGAATTCAGGAAGAGCGGCGGGATGAAACCCGCGGTGCGCGCCGGCCTCGACACCGAGACCGTGCAGATGGTGGAGCGCGACCTTCGCGAGATTCTCGCACTGCTCGACGGGGACACCGCCTGATGCTTCTGCTCTGCAGCAACGACGACGGCATCCTCGCGCGCGGGCTCTCGTGTCTCGAGCGCGCCGCGAGCCCGCTCGGTGAGGTGTTCGTCGTGGCGCCGGACCGCGAGCAAAGCGCGACGAGCCATTCCCTGACCCTGCATCATCCGCTCCGTCCGGTGCAGCTCGGCGAGAATCGCTGGCAGGTGGACGGCACGCCGACGGACTGCGTGATGCTCGCGATCGAGCAATTGATGCCGCGGCGCCCCGACTTCGTGCTGAGCGGAATCAATCACGGCCCGAACATGGGCGAGGACGTGCTGTATTCCGGCACGGTCGCGGCCGCGATGGAGGGACTGGCGCTCGGTGTGCCGTCGATCGCGGTGAGTTTCGCGGGTCGCGAGACGATCGGCGCGAAGGAGTCGCTTCTCGACGAGGTAGTCGAACCGCTCACCAAGCTGCTCGCGCACCTCACGTCGCTTCCGGCGTTTCCCGCGCACACACTGTTCAACGTGAACATCCCCGGCATTCCCATCGCGCAGATCAAGGGCGTGAAGCTCACGAAGCTCGGACGCCGCACGTTCTCCGATTCGATCGCCAAGATGAAGGACCCGTGGGGCCGTCCCATCTTCTGGATCGGGGGCGGATCGGTGACGTGGACCGCCGAGGAGGGGACCGACGTGGCGGCGGTGCGAGAGGGATACATCTCCGTCACGCCGCTGCATCTCGACGTGACCTTCCAGGCGCGCCTCGACGACGCGGAGACCTGGTGGAAAGCCCCGTAGGCCGTCAGTACAAGGGCGCGCGGTCGCGGCTGATCGAGGAGCTGCGCGAGAAGGGCGTGCGCGACATGTCGGTGCTGCGCGCGTTGGATCTCACGCCGCGCCATCTCTTCGTGCCGACGGGCATTCGGCATCGCGCGTACGAAGACACGGCGTTGCCGATCGGCAGTTCGCAGACGATCAGCCAGCCCTCGGTGCACGCGCGCTATCTCGAGACACTCGCGCTGAAGGGCACCGAGCGCGTGCTCGAGATCGGTACGGGGTCGGGGTATCAGACCGTGCTGCTCGCGCACCTGGCGGCGCAGGTGTTCAGCGTCGAGCGGATCAAGGCGCTCCTCGACAACGCGCGAGAGGCGATCAAGCTGTGCGAGGTGTCGAACGTGTCGCTCATGCTCGGCGACGGCACGTACGGATGGAAAGCGTACGCGCCGTACGACGCGATCCTCGTTGGCGCAGCGAGCCCCGACGTGCCGCAGCCGCTGCTCGACCAGCTCGCCGAGGGCGGGCGATTGCTCGTGCCGGTCGGATCGAAAGATGAGCAGCAACTGCTGTTGATCACGCGCAAAGGAAGGACCTTCAATCGCGAAACACTCACGCCGGTGCGATTCGTGCCCTTGCTGGGCGATCACGGATGGAACCCGTAGCGGAGACCGAGCCGCCGATGGAATGCCGCCTGATCGTGAGTGGGTACGTTCAGGGAGTGGGATTCCGCGCGTTCGTTCGCGATACGGCGCGAGCGCTCGGCGTGAAGGGTTGGACGAGGAATCTCCCAGACGGCTCCGTCGAATTGGAGGCTGGGGGTGAGGCGGCGGCGATGGCCGCGTTCCGCCGGCGCGTCGGCGCCGGTCCGGGATGGACGGAGATCGAGTACGTGCTCGAGGGGCCGCGGCGTTCCACCGAACCGCTTCCCGACCCATTCACGATCGTGCGCTGAGGGAACATCATGGATACCAACGAGCGCGCCGCCATCGCGGAGGAAGTCCGCCGCACCGTGCGGGATATTCCCGACTTCCCGAAGCCCGGAATCCTGTTCAGGGACATCACGCCGGTCCTCGCGAACCCGCTGCTGTTCGGCAGGGCGATGATGGCGATCGCGTCCCCCTTCGAAGGGCAGGGGATCACGCATGTCGTATCGATCGAGAGCCGCGGATTCATTCTCGGCGCGCCGGTGGCGCTCGAGCTGCGCGCGGCGTTCGTGCCGGTGCGAAAGCCCGGCAAGCTCCCGTCAGCGACGGTGCGCGAGGACTACACGCTCGAGTACGGGACCGACGCCCTCGAGATGCACGCGGATGCGCTGCGCGGGGCGAAGGGTGTGCTCGTGGTGGATGATGTGCTCGCAACCGGCGGGACCGCGGCGGCGACGTGCAGGCTGGTGGAGCGTGCGGGCGGAAAAGTCTTTGCGTATGCCTTCATGATCGAGCTGGCTGCCTTGGGCGGGCGCGCGAGGCTCGCGGGCACGCGAACGGATTCGCTGATTACGTACTGAGACACTTTCGTTCGCTGTGGGCCGCGGCTAGCCTTCAGTGCAATCGCCCTCGTAGCTCAGGTGGATAGAGCAAGCGTTTCCTAAACCGTTGTGCATCCGCTTCCGCTGGTGACGTTTTCTCCTCTCACAGCTGCGCCGGCGCGTTGTCTGGACACAACGACTAGACACCGTTTGGGGACGATTTTGGCCCAGTCGCCCGGCGCGCGCGGGCTCGGCCGTACTGATTCGCGCCCTTGAGGTAGCGCGCGGTCGTGGACGCCTCCCGGTGTCCGAGCCGCTCGCGAATCTCCGCCTCCGACACGCCCTCCTCGACCGCCCACCGTACGGCGCGGGTGTGGCGCAAATCATGCACCCGCGCTTTCACGTCGGCCTTGTTGACGGTGCGACGCCAGGCGGACTCGAAGGCATTCCGATTGCGGAGTTCCGGCGGCCACACAAAATCCGAGTTCGTGTCGCGCGCAGTGAACGCCTGGTCGAGATGCTCCTTGGCCAACACGGACAGCGGGATCTCGCGCGTTGCCGCGGCGCTCTTCAGGGGGCGGTCCGTTTTCTCGACCAACTTGAGCGCATCGAGGTCCAGGAACACCTCGCTCCATTTCAAGTGCAGGCACTCCTGCGCCCGGAGGCCCGTTTCCGCCAGCACCGTGAACACCGCCTCCCAGTGTGTCGGACTCAGGTGCTGGAAGAGTTTCGACACCGCTTCGGGCGAGAGTGCCCGCGGCAGTGGTTGGGCCTCTCCCTTGCTCACGCTGATTCGGTGATCGGGCAGGTCGAGGCCAAGGCCATGCGGGGCGCGGACCCAGGTGGCCCACGCGGAGACGATCGCCAAGTGCCGATTCGCCGTCGCGCGAGACCGTTTGCGCCCCTTGAACTCGGTTTGCTCGACGTGTATGCGCCAGTCGAGCAGCATTCGTTTGTTGACTTCCGTGACCGTCGTCAGCGGCCCGCGGCGATCTCCCGTATTTAGCCATTCAATGAAGAGCGCCCAGGCTCGCTTATACGCCGTGATCACGGTGGGGGCATAGGCGCGTTCGCGCACGCTTTCGAGCTTGTGATCGAGGGCGTACACCCATCGAGCTCCGGCCTCGGCGACGGTGATCGTGGCAGGGGTGGCCGCCGGTTTCGCCGGCAGCAGGTCCGCGAGCGACAGACCGCGGGCGGCGAGGCGTTCCGCCTTATGCACCGTGATCAATTTAAGAATCAGCTCGGGGCGTTCGCCGACCGCTTTCAATAGATCGTCGCGCTGGTAACGGCGGAGCCAGGTCAGCGCGGCGAAGGCATCCTTCGCCTCCTCCTTATCACGAAGCGTGAGGGCGAGGTGAAGCGATGACCAGCGGGTGCGAACGCGATAAGTGCTTCCTCGTTGTTCAACTCCCACGTGGTACCTCCACGAGCCATGCGGCAATGGCGTCAGGTGTGCGATCGGTCGGTGCGAGGTCGCGAACGACAGGGCGGGGCAGTGCAAGGCGGCGGGCCAGCGCATCGTCGCTCCACCACGTTCGCCGACCCTGCCAAGCGCCCGCACCGGCTGTTCGATAGGCGGCGATGGCACGCGGTTCTGCAGTCGCGCCGGTGATACGAAGAAAGAGATCGCGTGGGCTGATGCGGATGTCTTTGCCGAACTTCTTGTTCGGCAGGGCGTCGTCATCGAGGACCGCTCGACGCTTGCGACCGAGAAGGAACGCGACATGCTCCGGACTGAGCCACACAGCGCGGTGCCAGAGCCATTGCTCCAACGTGATCCCCGGCGGCGGCACCTCAAACTCGTCATCGCCGTCCGCGATGAACCACCGGGTCCCTCGGCGTACGGCGCCTCCGACGCTCACATCGGCGGCGTGCGTAGACGCTGGGGGCTCGGACACGGTCGGTGCTGATGGTGCCGGTGCCTCCGGCCGAACGGTGGGCTCGAGAAAATCAGACCGACGCGCTTTGCGTCCCATGAGGTCAGCCTACCCGGTGCGAGCGGCTTTCGCGCGCTCGCGCACAGGATATCGAATGTGGAATCGGACAACGCATGCGCGACGTTGGTGGTTTCGGCATTGAGTTGAGACCAGCGCACCTGCAACGTTCGATCGAGAACGTCGACGTCCCGTCGGGATCGCCATGAACCGGAGGCTCCTCGGTGGGTTCGGTCGCCAGCCTAATGACCTCCGGAACGTACTCGGAGGTTCGGCCAAACGCGCACGAAGCTGTACCTTGAGGTGCCGGCAGACACGGCGGCCATCGGCGCGACACCGCCAGTGAGCGTTCTCGGCGGAGCCGTGAAGGTGGTCGACTCGAGTGAACGAACCGTCCGCAACCACCGGCCGAGATTCGGCCACCCGGATCGTCAGCTCCTCCGGCGTCACCTCACAAACTGCAAGGTAGGCACATGCTACGGATGCGCGACATCGCTCGCAGTACGACAGCCGAGGCTCACGGCATGGCCGAGCGAGCCGTCGAGGCTTTTCGCGACTGGGGCCACCCTGACGGCCATACGTTCGCGGACTTCTACGAGGCCGAGATTAGTCGGTCGCGCGATGACCCGGCGGAGCTACGGCGGGCTGTCTTGTGCAGCGGAGTATCCGCGAGCAGCATGATCGCACGGTCGGTCGCTGGCGAGCCACCAGCGTCGCTGTTCGTACCACCCGTCACCTCGGACGGACTCGCGGTCGCTGCTGTTATCGAGGCGCACGTTCTTGGTAGCGCGGCGCCTGCGGCGCAGATCGAACAGGCGCTGCCGCTGTTGAGCGGGGGCTTAACGCTGATCGCCATACGTCAACTGCCCGGGGCGGTGCCCCCGCCGTCGCTCGGTCTCTAGCAGACGGTCGAGCGGTCGGTCGAGAACCGGACCATGGTCGATCGCCCGGGCATGCCATGGACTAGCTATTTGATCGTTAGCGGCGATTGCGAGCCACGATTAAACCCGGTTCTGCAACGCCTGCAGCACCAGCGTCCGCAGATCTGGATCGTCTGTCCCCAGCAACGTCGCCAGCTCGTCGGGCCGCATCCGCCGCACCGCGGCCGTTACCGAGCGAACTCTGCGCGCGGCCTTTGCAGTGACTGCCCGCATCCGCCGCTTGTCGACGCGAATGCTTCGCCGGAGGTAGACGATCTGCCCCCGGTCGCCGTCGAAGTTGTTGGCCGCCACTCGGCCGCGGCGAACTACGCCATTCTCGCGTCCTTGCTTGCGAGCGAACCAGCGCGACAGCGGCCGGTGATCTGCCCGGACCACCAGCAGTGCGGCACGACTGCGGAACCGCCGGCCTGCTACAGGTGTCGCCCGCCCTCGACAGGCCTGGTTAGAAACGCTCGGGGCATCGGCGTCGCTCCGGCGTGATCACTGGATGCACCGACGCATCGCGCCATACGCTTTCGCGGCTACCGTCCCCACGGCTGGAGGCAGGGAAGGTGTTCGACCGTCCGGTACCTCCCGACCCATTCCCCAGCCTTCCCGTCGCTGGTCCACGCCGCAACGGTGAACGGTTGGTCAGCACTCGCGACCCAGCGGTCGGTGGACTGGCGGCCCAGGCAGAGGACGAACGGAGCGTCGCTGTGATCGTCGAACATCACCTCCAGCGTATCGACGCCGTCGAGGCAACCACGCGTGATCACACACTCCGTGGCCGTCGCCATCTCATGCAGGGCACTCCGCTGCGTGTCAGGCACGAGGATCCGAGCGACCGACGCATTCCACGACAAGAAGAACAACCCCTGCCGCGCCATCGCGGAATCGAAGTAGTTCGTCTCGCGAATGTCACCACCGCGGTTCGCGATGATGAGTGGCTCGTGCTGCTCGAATCGAACGCGTTTCGAGGAAAGGCCAACATACGCGCGATCGGACGCGCGATGGCGATTCGGCGTATGCTGATTCTTGAAGTGCTGGGACATCGTGACATCCTGTGGGCTGAGGTAGTGAGAGGTAATGAGACCGGAGCGCTCGACGACAAGCCCGGCCACCGCTCGGAACCCCCACACGTACGGACGAACACCGCCATCGCATAGCGTCGCTCGTCCGGGCCATCACTCCATCGCCAGTACGAGCAGCGCGGCCCGGCGCACGGCCGGGCGGGTGCATGTGAGCAAGCCGGCGAGCCTCTTGTACCTCCGCGCGGCGCGCAGGTCGGCTTTTGCGGCGTCGAGGGCGGCGTGGTGGGCGTCGTATGCGGACTTGCCAGACACGCCGGCTAAATGGGAGTCCCAGTTATGAGACCAGACGTGGGACCAGTCCACATCGAGCTTCTCGATCGCCCGTTCCACCGCGGGCTCCCGCGTCATGCGCCCCCTTCTGGAGGTGTCCATTGGCAGTGTGGGTGAGGGGTTACCGCTTGCGCCGTGAGGCGGGCGGTGTGGGTTTCAGCGCGAGCACCGTGGCGGCGCGGACGGCTGGGCGGTCGGATGCGAGCAGATCCGCGAGCGTCGTAGCGTTTCGCGCGGCGGCGAGGTCCTCCCATGCGTCTGTCCAGTCGTCACGTGCGACCTTCCAGGCGGCATGGGCCGCGTCCATGTCGATCTGGTTGTCCCAGCCGACCAGCGCGTCTCGGGCGTCCCGCGCCGTGCGCTCCGCCCGCTCGAGCACCTGGATCACGCGGTCCACCGCGGGGTCGCGTGCCATCACGCCACCTCCGTGGGCCGCCGAGCATCTGCACCCTGACGAATGCCTTGAACTTCGCGGCGGCGCGTCCGGACGGTTCCGTCGATGTCTCGCGCGACTGGCTGGTCATGCGGCGCGCCCGTGGCGGCGGCCCGGCCTTCCGCGTGCGCCCTGACCAAGGTCGCGTTATGTCGGAGCGCGGCCTCGCAACAGAAGCGCGTCTTGCCCTCCGTGAAGGCCAGGCCGCGGCGCTCCAGTTCCTGATACCGCGCGCGTAACGCGCGGGGCTTCAATCCACCGAAGACCGTCGCCTCTGATTCCGGGAGCATCGCAAAGCCGGAAACCGCTCGCATGATCCTGTCCGCGAACGCGATGAGCGACGTAGCTTCGACGCCGTGCCCTTTGCGTTCCAGGGCCTTCGCGTCAAAGAGCTCCTCCATCACCACGGTGTTGAGCGCTGGCGGTAGTCCCGTCGGTTCGGCGTCGCTGGAAACGAGCTGCGGGGACGATGTTCGCATGGTGACGTGGTCGCAGAGGTTCGGCGGAAATGGGCCGCCTTGCGAACAGAGTACTGGGGCTCAAGTGACCGTTACCAGCCTGCGATGTACGTCCCGAATTTTAAGGACAGATCATCGTCTTCAAACTACTCTAACGCGTTGAAATACATAGCGTTAGCATTATGGTGCCTCTCTTTAGCTATAAACGGGAGGTCCCGGAATGCCCATGGGTCCCGACTATGTGCCACCCAGCCGAGAGCGAAATCAGCACCACGGCGAGGGTCCGGCGATGGATGCAGTCCATGTCCATTCCAATGAAAGACGAACTATCGGTGCGTCCAGGCGACACGGAGGAACTCAAGGAGCCGAGCTTTCGCGCGCATCCGGCGTGCACGTCAGGTCGCTGCGGCGATGGTGCCCTACGCTTGTGTTCGCAGTCATCTCATTCACGCGTATGTCGCGCATGCGCCGCTCTGGCGAATGTCAGACGCGTGTGCCTTCTTCTAGGCTTCTTCACGACAGCCACTTTCGCTATCGTGGGCCGCGGCGACGTCGATGTGTCGTAAAGGGGCTATTTCAAGACCCTTGTCGCGGCTCCCCAGTGCGTAGCAACGCTGGACGGTCCTGATCTACCTCGAACCACTGGGGAACGGGCCTCGGCGTTCATCATATCGTTGTTCGGAGGACTGCCCGTTGACCGGTGTACCCGCCATTCGAGATCTTCCCGAACGCCTGCCAAACGTTGGCGAACTCGTGCAAGTGCGTTCGCGCCGCTGGCTCGTCGAGGAAGTCGTCGCTGCACCGGTCGCCGGCCAGTCCTCACTCGTTCGTCTTGCCTGCGCGGACGATGACGCCCAGGGCCAGTCCCTCGACGTCTACTGGGACTATGAGCTCGACCGGCAGATCCTCGAAGAAGAGGGCTGGAACGATCTGGCTACGAAAGGCTTCGATGCGCCGCGCCAGTTCGCCGCGTTCCTGCACACGCTGCGGTGGAACTGCGTCACGGCCACTGACCCGGATCTCTTTCAGGCCCCGTTCCGTGCCGGCATCAAGATAGAGGCGTACCAGATGGAACCGCTGCGCAAAGCGCTGCGGCTGCCGAGGGTCAACCTGTTCATCGCCGACGACACGGGCCTCGGCAAGACGATTGAGGCCGGCCTGATCGCCCGTGAGTTGCTTCTCCGCCGGAAGGCGAAGGCCATCGTGGTGGCTGCGCCGCCCTCGGTGCTCGAGCAGTGGAAGGCCGAGCTCGAGGAGCGGTTCGGCCTCATGTTCGAGGTGCTCGACCGCGAATACCTGACCCGGATGCGTCGTGAGCGTGGCTTCGGGGTTAACCCGTGGCGCACCCATAGCCGCTTTCTCGTATCGCACAATCTGCTGATTGACCCGACGTACGCGGACCCCATGCGCGAATGGCTGGGGCCACTCCTGCCAGGCAGCCTACTCATCCTCGATGAGGCGCACCATGCGGCGCCTTCCAGCGGGGGACGCTACGGCATCGAAACGAAGTTCACGAGAGCCGTGCGCGACCTATCGGGCCGATTTGAGCATCGCCTCTTTCTCTCGGCCACTCCACACAACGGCCACTCGAACAGCTTCTCGACGTTGTTGGAATTGCTAGACCCGTATCGATTCACTCGCGGCGTCGAAGTACGCGGCAAGAAGTCGTTAGAAGATGTAATGGTTCGGCGCCTCAAGGAGGACATCCGGGAAATCCAAGGCGGTTTCCCAAGACGTCTCGTCGAACGGATAACCCTCGACGGCCTCCCTGCGGACGCTCCTGAACTCGTCCTCTCTCGTTTGCTTGACGAGTACCGGACCGCCCGCGATGAACGTCTGGCCAGTACCACGCGCCGGGCGCGGGCCGCGGCAGGTCTCTTGGTCGTCGGGCTGCAGCAGCGTCTGCTTTCCTCCACCGAGGCGTTCGCCAGATCACTCAAGGTTCACCGGGCCACAGTGGAACGGCAGTGGGCGAAAGGTCTAGCGGCGCCCGCTGACCGTGCAAAGACCGATGATGCCGAGAACGGCCTGTTTACCATCGCGCCCGACGCCGACGACGAGCGGAGCGAATGGACTTCGGACGAACTGGAGGCCGACGAGAAGGCGCAAATCGAAGCTGCAACGGCCGCGTCGGAGTCTGGCTCGACAAGAGACGCGGCGGCCGAAGCACTATGGCGCCGCGAGCAGGCGCTCCTTGATCAGATGCAGGAGGTCGCCGAACAGTCTCGCCACCTCCCCGATGCAAAGATGCGCCGACTGGTGGACTGGGTCCGTGCGAACCTGTGCCCAGACCTGCCGTCATTCGGCAAACGCACGCACGGCACGCCCCCGATCTGGAACAACCGTCGCGTCCTGATCTTCACCGAAAATCGAGAAGGAACCAAACGCTACCTGAAGGACCTGCTCGAGCAGGCCATTGAGGGAACCGACCGCGCCGACGAACGCATCGAGGTCATTGACGGTCTCACAAACGGGGCTCGGCGCAAAGAGATTCAGCGCCGTTTCAACACCGACCCGTCGAGAGACCCGCTGCGCATCCTGCTGGCCACCGATGCGGCGCGCGAGGGCCTGAACTTCCAGGCGCACTGCACAGACCTGTTCCACTTTGACCTGCCGTGGAATCCTGGACGCATCGAGCAGCGCAACGGGCGTATCGACCGGAAGCTTCAGCCTGCCGACGAGGTACGTTGCCACTATTTCGTTCTGCCCCAGCGCGTGGAGGACCGTGTGTTGGGCGTGCTGGTCAAGAAGACCGAGACGATCAAGCGCGAACTTGGCAGCCTTTCGAAAGTGATCGACGACGACATCGAACGGCGGCTGGGGCAGGGCATTCGACACCGTGATGCCGACGCTCTCGCACGAGAAATCGAGCAGGCCGATCTCGACGCGGAGCGAAAGCGCGTCACCGCGGAGGAGCTCGACTCGTCCCGCGACCGCAAGGAAGATCTGAAGGCGCAAATCGAACGTTGTCGGACCCTGCTCGAGCAGTCACGCACTTGGGCCGCCTTCGAGGCTGCACCGTTTCGTGATGCGCTCTCGTGCTCACTCGAACTGCTCGGTGCCGATGCGTTATTGGAATCGAAGGACGAGGAGGGTCGTCGCGTGTGGACCTTTCCGTCGCTCGATCGGCGTGCGGCGGCCGACGCGAGTTGGGCCACCACGCTGGACACGCTCCGCGCCCCGCGCAAGCAGGACCAGAAGCTGGCCGACTGGCGACGCGAGGCGCCCATCAGACCCGTCGTCTTTGAAGATGCGGGCGTTCTCACCGACGAGACCGTACACCTGCACCTCGACCAGCGCGTCGCCCAGCGCCTGCTGGCCCGTTTTCGCTCGCAGGGCTTCATCCACCATGACCTGTCGCGTGCGTGTCTTGCCCAGGCCGCTGACTCAATACCTCGCGTGATCCTGCTCGGGCGCTTGTCGCTCTATGGCCAGGGCGCGGAGCGCCTCCATGAGGAGCTGGTGCCTCTCGCCGCTCGTTGGGTAGAACCGTCCCAACGGAAGGGGCCGCTTACGGCCTATGGGCGGGAGACGGAACTGAAGACGCTCGATCTTCTGGAACGCTCGCTGGGTGACGGCAGCCGCCGGATGCCTGGCGAGGCGATTCAGCGCAAGTTGTTGCCCTCCGCGGCCCGCGATATCGAGGAGCTCTTGCCACAGCTCGAGCCACGCGCCGAAGAGCTGGCCGCCCTCGCGATAGCCAGACTCAAGAAGCGCGGCGAGACCGAGGAGAAGGACCTGCGCGAGACGCTGGAGCGGCAACGTACGCGCGTTGGCGAGAAGCTCGCGAAGAACGAGAAGGACTATCTGCAGCTTACCCTCGGATTTGACCAGGAAGAGAAGCGCCAGGTCGAGTCAGACATGCGCTCATGGCGCACGCGACTCGAACAGTTCGACCGCGATCTTGTGCACGAGCCTCGTCGGATACGCGAGTTCTACGAGGTGCGTGCGCAGCGCATCGAGCCCGTGGGACTCGTCTATCTCTGGCCGGAGACGAACTAATGGCGGGCGCCAAACTCGACCCGGAAGTCCTGGCGCACCTTGAGTGGCTCGGTTTTGTGCGTCCGACCGGCCTGGTGGTCTCGGCCCCAGCCTTGGTGCGTGCAGGGGCGATCCTCGATCGACGCGACACCGAAGGCCAGCGGTTGCTGCGGGCTTGCATTGAGGAAAGCGTATTCGACGTTGATGAAGATCCGGTGCCGTACTTACCGGATTTTCGTTCGTTTGCGCGGTCCGTTTTGGGTTGGAGTTTTTCGCCCAAGGGCTACGCGGGCACCGAGGAGTGCTCGATCCCGCCAGAGTTGGAGATCCCGCTCCCCGAGTACAGCGACTCGCTACGCCCGACCTTTGCGGTCCGGGAGCTAGACCCAAAGGAAGGGGCATCGTCGTGGCAGCTCGTCGTTCAAGTGCTCGACGTCGGCCAGGACTTTGAGCGAATCGCTCGCGGCCATGGGCAACTCGAGGCTTCCGCGCACGGTCGGATGGAGCGTCTGCTCCGACAGACTGGCGTCCCTGCCGGGCTGCTGTTCAACGGCCGTGGTCTGCGCCTCATCTCCGCGCCGCGAGGAGAGAGCTCGGGTTGGATCGACTTCTCCGTCGCCGACATGGTGCAGGTCCCGGGCCGGCCGATCTCGACGGCCCTCCGACTTCTCCTCAACGAGAATCGCCTGCTCAGCCTGCCACGCGCGCAGCGCCTCGCTGCATTGCTCGACGATAGCCGGAAGTTCCAGAACGAGGTGAGCGAACGGCTGGCCGAACAGGTGCTCCATTCACTGTATGAGCTGCTGCGCGGATTTCAGGCAGCGCACAACTCGTCAAGGGGCGAACTGCTTCGCGAACCGCTCGCGGAGCACCCCGACGAGGTCTACCGCGCCTTGCTCACGGTGGTTCTGCGGCTCGTCTTTGTTCTGTTTGCGGAAGAACGGGACATGTTCTCGAACGATGGGACGTTTGAACGCTTCTACTCGCTGGCGGGCCTCTTCGACCGTCTGCGCGAGGACGCCGCGCTTTTCCCGGACACGATGGACCAGCGCTATGGGGCGTGGGCACAGCTCCTCGTCCTCTTTCGAATGATCCACGACGGCGCTGATTCGGGTGCCATGCGGCTGCCCAAGCGCCACGGCGTCCTCTTCGACCCTGATCGCTTCAAGTTCCTCGAGGGGCGAGCGGCATCGGGCGCCCGACAGCTGCATGAGCGCATCGAGCCGCCGCTCGTGCCCGACGGCACCATCTATCGTGCCCTCGAGAAGCTCCTCATCCTTGACGGCGAGCGCATCTCGTACCGCGCGCTCGACGTAGAGCAGATCGGCTCGGTCTACGAGACGATGATGGGGTTCCGCCTCGAGACGGCGACCGGCCGCTCGGTGGCGATCAAGGCCCAGAAGGCGCGTGGCGCGCCCACCGCGGTTGACCTCGAGGCGCTGCTGCGCGAGCCCGCGAATAAGCGCGAGAAGTGGCTCCAGGACTGCGCCGGCCGCAAGATAAGTGACAAGGTCGCGAAGGCCACGGTCGGAGCCGCAATGCTCGAGGACCTGCACGCGGCACTTCTGCCGGTGATCGATCCCGCTGCCACGCCCGACCTTGTGCCAAAGGGCGCAATGGTGCTGCAGCCGAGCGAGGAGCGCCGCCGCTCTGGCTCGCACTACACACCCCGCGCGCTCACCGAGCCGATCGTGCGCACGACGCTCGAGCCGATCCTCAAGCGACTGCGCGGAGCCGACGGCCGTCCGCCCCGGCCTGCGCAGATCCTCGACCTGAAGGTCTGCGACCCGGCGATGGGCTCGGGCGCGTTCCTCGTCGAGGCCTGCCGGCAGCTCGGCGATGCGCTGGTCGAGGCCTGGCACGCTCACGGCGAGGTGCCCGCGATCCCGCCGGACGAGGACGAGGTGATTTTCGCGCGCCGGCTGATCGCACAGCGTTGCCTCTACGGCGTGGACCGAAACCCTGTGGCTGTGGACCTCGCCAAGGTCTCACTCTGGCTCGTGACGCTGGCCAAGGACCATGCGCTCACCTTTGTGGACCATGCGCTGCGGCACGGGGACTCGCTGGTCGGGCTCTCGCGCAAGCAGATCGAGGCCTTCCACTGGGATACGACTATCACGTGGGACAGCCCGTTTCGAACGCTAATGCGTGATCAGTTACGCACCGTCGCGGGTCTACGCCAGCGGATTCGCGAGGCTGGCGAGGCCGTCTCGGATTGGGAGCGGCGCGACTTGTGGGACGAAGCGCAGTGCGAGTTGAGCAAGGTGCGACTCTTCGGGGATCTCGTGCTAGCGGCGTACTTCGAGGGGGAGAAACCGAAGGACCGGGAGCGGAAGCGGAGCGAATACGTGAGCGCAGTTGTCAGCGGAGAGGCTGAGCGCTATCGCGGCTGGCTTGAGGAGCGACGGCACGCCGACCCGCCCCTCGCGCCGTTTCATTGGGAGATCGAGTTTCCCGAAGTGTTCGAGCGGGAGAACCCAGGCTTCGACGCGATCGTGGGAAACCCGCCGTTCGCCGGCAAGAACGCGGTTGTCGCCGGGAACGTCGCGCACTACCCGGAATTCCTACAAGACCTGCACGCCGAGAGCCACGGCAACGCCGACCTCGTTGCGCACTTCTTTCGGCTCGCCTTCGACCGACTTCGTAAAGACGGCGCCTTTGGCCTCATCGCAACGAACACCATCGGTCAGGGCGACACCCGCTCGACCGGACTGCGCTGGATCTGCCAGCACGGCGGCGAGATCTTCGCCGCCACCAAACGCGTCAAGTGGCCGGGGCTGGCCGCAGTGGTAGTGAGTGTGGTCCACGTGAGCAAGGGTTCAGTTCGTGGACTTAGGCGGCTCGACAATCGGGAGGTCGCAACGATCACTGCGTTCCTCTTCCATCGTGGCAGCCACGAGGACCCTGTCCGGCTCGCGAGCAACGCGGGAAAGAGCTTCGTCGGGAGCTATGTCCTCGGTATGGGCTTCACGTTCGATGACTCAGACACGAAGGGCGTCGCCACGTCGCTCGCCGAGATGCGGCGGCTAATCGCAAAGGACTCTGGCAATCAGGAAGTGATCTTTCCATATATCGGCGGTGAGGAAATCAACTCAAGCCCCACGCATTCTCACCATCGCTTCGTCATTAACTTCGGCGACAGAAGTCAGGAAGAGTGTCAGCGACGGTGGCCGGACCTCATGGCTATCGTCGAGGCCAAGGTCAAGTCCGAACGGCAGGCACTTCCTCCAAAGAACAGTTGGAATCGAGATGTTGCCGCGCGCTGGTGGCAGTTTGGAGCCGTTCGGATCGGCCTATATCAGGCGATCACCGGCCTCTCACGTTTTCTTGCGCATCCCAATGTCTCGCAGAACCTCGGCTTCGCTTTCTTGCCCGCAGGAACGATCGTCGGTATGCCTCACAACGTGTTTGCGCTGACTGAGTTTCAGTCGTTCTGCGCCCTCCAGTCCCGCCCGCACGAGCTCTGGGCGCGGTTCTTCGGGTCGTCGATGAAGGACGATCTCCGTTACACCCCCTCCGACTGCTTCGAGACCTTCCCCTTTCCCGAGAACTGGGATACCAACGCCGCTCTTGAAGCCGCAGGCAAGGCCTACTACGAGTTCCGCGCCGCGCTGATGGTCCGGAACGACGAGGGCCTGACCAAGACCTACAACCGCTTTCACGATCCCGACGAACGCGACCCGGAGATCGTGAAGCTCCGTGAGCTGCACGCCGCCATGGACCGCGCCGTGCTCGATGCCTACGGCGGGAACGACATCTCGACCGAATGCGAGTTCCTCCTCGACTACGAGATCGACGAGGAGGAGTGGGGCAACAAGAAGAAGCCGTACCGCTACCGCTGGCCCGACGAGGTCCGAGACGAGGTGCTGGCACGACTCCTCGAATTCAACGCCAAGCGTGCGCAGGAGGAGGTGGGTTCCGGCGTTGCGGCGGCAGCGAAGAAACAAGACAAGAAGGCGGCGAAGCGTGGGCCCAGGGAATCAGCTACAGGGGATCTCTTCTCATGAACACGCGGTCCGATCGCAGCGCGCCCGCTGACTCCGTAGAGGTGCGCGCGCGGCTAGTCGAGGCACTCAAACTCGATCTCGTGGGCCCTTGGGCGGGTCATGCCTACTCGACCGAGAAGCTCCCTGGCAGGGAGCGCCCCTCGAATCGCTACCTGACTGGTTTCCTCATCCCCTCGGGTACGCCGCCGGAGAAGAGCGGTGATAGCGATGAGGACGAGGATGAGGGCGTAGTGCCCGAGTCGGCTGGCCTCATCGAGGAGTCGAACGAAGAGCGCAAAGCTGCGAAGAAGGGGTTCTTCCCATCATCGATGGGCTTGAGCTTCCTTGTTCCGCAGGGAGCGCGCGAGATCGCCGTCACCGTACGCTGGGGCGAGTATACCACCGAGAGGGTTGAAGAGGACGGGGAAGCGCTCGACGTCTGGCAGCGCGCACCGCGGGAGGAACTGGTCTCGGTTTCACTGGATGGGGCACCAGACCCGGCGGCCCACCGCATCCGTGGCTCTCGGGGGCTCCATCTCGAGGTCGTCGAGCGACAGATCGAGGCAGAGGACCTCGAGGGACGCATTCCTGACGGAACGCGCTCGGTCTCGGTGTTTCTCGTCAACCATCGCGAGCCGGTAAAGGAGAAGGACGGAGAGCCGGACCTGGCCTACGCGTTTCAGCCAGAGCTTGAGGTGCGGAGCGAGTGCGCCTTTGTACCGCGCCCCGATCTTCGTGGTGCTCGATCGCAAGAGTGGGATGAGCGGGTCTCTGACCTCCACTATGCCGACACCCCAGAGTATGCGACGGGCCACGGCATCTCGGCGGAATGGGAGATCGTCGATGGGGCCTGTCATGTACTGCGCACCGCGTGGATTCCGTGCGCTCAAGTAGAAAAGACTGAAACCGTGAAGATGCCGGGAGTCGAGCTCTCCATGCAGGCGCTGGGAGCGCTGCCCAACGGTGCTGCTGTGGCGGCTGCACTGACCCCGCTCGTGGTCAAGTATCGGGAGTGGATTGAGGTGGCGAGGGCAGGCGCCGCGTCGCTAGAGCAGCAGCAACGAGAGTCAGCGGAAGAGCTCCTTCGACTTGCTGGCGTAGCAGCCACGCGGATTGAGCGCGGCATTTCAGTCCTGAACAGCGATGCCAACGCGCTTGATGCCTTCCGTGTAGCGAACCGCGCCGTCGCTCGGGCGCTGCGGAAGCGGCTGAAGATAGAGGAACCCGAGTGGCGTGCATTTCAGCTCGCCTTCGTCCTGCTGAATCTTCCTGGGCTCGCTGACCCCAACGATGCAAACCGCAATACCGTGGACCTGCTGTTCTTCCCCACCGGTGGCGGAAAGACGGAGGCGTACCTCGGGCTCGCCGCGTTCGCGATGGTACTGCGGCGGCTACGTCATCCTGGCGACCATGGGCGGGTTGGGGCCGGCGTGAGCGTGATCATGCGCTACACGCTGCGCCTACTTACTCTGGACCAGCTTGGACGAGCCGCCGGCCTGGTGTGCGCGCTTGAACTCGAACGCGAGCAGGATGTCACTCGGTACGGTGAATGGCCATTCGAGATCGGATTGTGGGTGGGAAAGGCCGCCACGCCCAACGTGCTCGGGTACAAGGGGTACAAAGGATCGGGCGACGCACGCTCGAAGGTGCGCCACTTCAAGAGCGACCCAAAGGGCAGGCCCTCGCCCATCCCACTCGAGAACTGCCCGTGGTGCGGCACGCGCTTCGAACCTGACTCATTCAATCTCCGGCCCGACGACAACCATCCGCGCGAGTTACGCATCGTGTGTGCGAACTTCGAATGCGACTTCGCGCGAGACCGACCGCTGCCGATTATCGCCGTGGATGAGCCTATCTACCGAAGGCTTCCGGCGTTTCTCATTGCCACAGTGGACAAGTTCGCCTCGCTCCCGTTCGTGGGTGCAGCAGGAATGCTGCTCGGCGGCGCAGACCGATACGATGCGTCGGGATTCTTCGGGGCTGCGGAGCCCAACCTAGGAACGCGCTTGGCGGAGCCGCTTCCTCCGCCCGACTTGGTGATCCAAGACGAGCTGCACTTGATCGCGGGTCCGCTCGGGACGATGGCGGGGCTCTACGAGACGGCCATTGAGGAACTGTGCACACGGCAGATTGACGGCCGCACCGTGCGACCCAAGATCGTTGCTTCCACCGCGACTGTTCGCCGGGCGCAGGACCAGATTCAGGCGCTCTTTGCTCGACCGCTCACCCAGGTATTTCCTCCTCCGGGCCCTGATCGGCGCGATTCGTTCTTTGCGCACACGGTGCCGGCCTCCCAAGTTCCCGCTCGCTTGTATGTGGGCATTGCGTCTCAAGGTCGCAATCCGAAGGTCATGATGCGGAAGGTGCTGCTGGCACTCATGGGTGCCGCAGAGCGTGCCTACCGCGACGCCGGCGGGGAGACGAACGAGAGCAACCCCGCCGATCCGTACATGACCATGCTCGGTTACTTCAATAGCCTGCGTGAGTTGGGCGGTGCGCGACGCATTCTGGAGGAAGAAGTCCAGAACACCATGAAATCGTATGGCGCGCGCAAGCGCATTGGTGAAAATCGCGGGCTGTTTCAGGACCGAAAGACCTTCACCGAGGTGCTCGAACTCACCTCCCGTGTCTCCACCGACAAGGTCGCGGAGGCACGTCGTCGCCTGGAAGCTCCGTTCCACAAGATCTACCAACGCGTGGACTGTGCGATCGCGACGAACATGATTTCGGTCGGCCTGGATATTCCCAGGCTTGGGCTCATGGTGGTGCTCGGCCAGCCCAAGACACACGCCGAGTACATCCAGGCGACGAGCCGTGTCGGGCGAACGGATAGCGGGCCAGGGCTCGTGGTGACGTTGCTCAACGTCCACAAACCGCGAGATCGCTCCCACTACGAGCGTTTCCGGCACTACCACGAGACGTTCTACCGCTCGGTGGAGGTGGCCAGCGTCACGCCGTTCGCTGCGCGTGCGCTCGACCGCGGCTTCGCCGGGGCGCTCGTCGCTCTGGCTCGTCATATCCTGCCGGCCCTGGCACCAGCGAGGGGCGTGGAGCAAATCGCGACTGTTCGGCCGGAGCTTGAACGCCGGCTTCTTGACGCCTTCTTGAGCAGGGTGCAGGAGCAGCCGTTCGCGAGTGATGACGAGCGCAACGAACGGCTCCGGAGCGTGCAGAATCGCGTCGTGGACCTGCTTGATTCCTGGCGCAAGGTGTTCGACGACTACCATTCGGTGGCCGTCGCAATGCAGTACCAGAAGTACGAACTGAAGGACGCGAAGCCGCTGCTGCGTGATATGCTGGACGAGGTGTTCGAGAGCGAACACCATCGAAAGTTCCGGGCGAATAGGTCGCTGCGCGACGTGGAGCCCAATGTGAACCTCTTCCTGAGAACCCTGTGACTGCCTTCATGGGGGAGGTCCGCGCGTGAGCAACAAAGCCGACGGACAGATACGGCGTGGGCAGGTCATCACTACTTACGGCCCCGGCGCACTCATCGACCTCCCGAAGGAGTCCGCCATAGTCGGAGGCCTTGATACGTGGCCGAAGGTCAGTGACCTCCAAGAGATCATCGAGACCCGACTCACGCAGAAAATGCAGCTCATGACGGGCGTTCCGGCACCGCGGTTATATGCGCCACCTCCTGATACTGAAGTCTTGGGCAAGTTCCCCCTTGGCATCGTGGCCTGGCGGTTTCCGGAATGGTTTGTTGTTCAGGACGCAATCGACGATTCTAGTCGTACGCGCTCCCGCCGATTGGTGAATCGGAGAGCGCTCGACGACAAAGGGCGGTTTGAGGGCAAGTCGGTGGTAGCGACACGCTTTGTGCGAGCATGCGTAAAGGGACACGTGGACGACATCGACTGGCAGCAGTATGTACATGGCATCGAGGACGGCTGCAAGCGTCCACTCTGGCTCGATGAGCGCGGCACCAGCGGCGACTTGGCCGAGCTCAATGTCCGGTGCGAGTGCAAAAAGTCCCGCGGGTTGTACGAGGCGACGGTCATCGAGGCCAATCCGCTCGGGACCTGCCGTGGGGCACGCCCTTGGCTCGGCAAGAACTCGAGAGAGGATTGCAAGCTGCCAAGCCGGCTTCTGATTCGCACGGCATCAAACGCGTACTTCCCCCAGGTGGTGAGTGTGCTGTCGTTGCCGGACCGGGGGACCGCAGTCGAGAGAGTGGTGCGCGACCTTTGGGACGACCTGCAGATCGTTGATGATGCGGCTGACCTTTCCCTTCTCAAGAAGAAGCCGAAGATCGCAGAGCGGCTTTCGCCGTTCTCGAACGAGGAGATCCTGACGACTGTTGAGCAGGTCAAGCACGGAAAGGTCGGCGACAAGCCGGTGAAGCAGGTGGAGCTCGAGGCGCTGCTCGCGGCGCCCGAGGGATTCGGCGACGATGTGCCCGTTGATCCTAACTTCCACGCCCGTCGGCTTCCGGCCGGCGTCTGGCGCAAGAGCACTCGATACGACGGCATCGAGGCAGTCATCCAGCTTCATCGTCTGCGCGAGGTGCTGGCACTCGTCGGGTTCACGCGACTCGAGGCCGTCACCCCGGACATCAACGGCGAATACGAGACCGACGTCGAACGAGCCCAGATCGCCCTGGAGCCGCGTTGGTTCCCTGCGGTAGAGAACCGGGGCGAGGGGGTGTTCATCCAGCTTCGAGCGGCGGCCATGACGAGCTGGGCCAAGCGGCCGGGGGTGCAACGGCGGGTCGAGAGTCTCGCGTTGGGCCACGCGCGGTGGATGGAAGACCGCAAGACGAAGCGTCTGTTCCCCGGTGGGCCGTACGTTCTGTTGCACACGCTCTCCCACCTGCTCATCCAGTCGCTGGCAATGCGCTGTGGGTACCCTGCCAGTTCCATCCGAGAGCGGGTGTACGCCGACCCGGACACGGAGCGCTACGGTGTGCTGCTGTACACGGGTAGTCCGGACGCGGACGGCACGCTCGGAGGCCTGGTAGCCGAGGCGCGACACATGGAGGACCATTTGACGCAGGCGCTGCGGATGAGCGCGCTCTGTTCGAATGACCCCATCTGTGCGCAGCACGAGCCCGGAAAGAGTTTCGAGGGACGGCTGCTCCACGGAGCTGCGTGTCACGGCTGTGCCCTCGTTGCGGAGACGTCCTGCGAGATGAGGAACGACTATCTCGACCGGGCGCTGGTGGTGCCCGTGTTGGGTCTCGCCGACGCCGCGTTCTTCGCGGGGCACGCGTGATTGCGACCCTGATTGATCTTCCAAGCCATCTGCGTGCGCGCTTGGCGAGTGCGCTCGAGTCTGGGCAACTCGCGATGCCGTGTACGGTCGTTTCGTTGCGGTCGGTTCTCGGGAGCGCAGAGCACATCGAGGAAGTGCGGATTGCGCTCGCAACCTTGGAGCAAGGGGGCATGAGTGGCGTGGCCATCGCCGCGTGGATTCGCGGCGTTGAGGCGGCGACATCCCGAGCGCTCCGGCCGGACCTCGTCTGGTCTGGCCCGGAGGTGCCGGGGTTGCACGCGCGCGACACGCGCCGTGTCTACGAGGAGCTGTTGGGGTCCGCCGAGCGAAGCGTGCTCGCGACTACCTACGCGTTCTTTGATGGTCCGAAGGCATTTCAGGTGTTAGCGGCACGTTTGGACAAGACGCCGGGACTTCAGGTCACGCTGCTGCTCAACATCCAGCGCAGGCGCGGCGAGACGACAAAGGCTGAAGACCTGATACGCCGATTTGCGGACCGCTTCTGGTCCACGGACTGGCCGGGGACCTCGCGGCCGAGCGTGTTCTACGATCCGCGCGCGTTGGAATTGGAAGGACCCGGTGGCGTGTTGCACGCGAAGGCGGTGGTGGTTGACCACGAGGCCGTGTTTGTGACGTCGGCCAATCTCACCGAGGCGGCGCTTGATCGCAACATCGAGATGGGACTCCTGCTACGCGATCGGGCGTTGGCGGCCAGCGTTTCTCTCCACTTCCACACGCTGATTGAGCGTGGGATGTTGCATCCGTTGCCGGCGAGTTGAAGAGAAGTTGGCGGCGCCGAGCGCCGTGAAGACGGTCTGCGGCATCAACGAACGGAAGCGCGTGCTTCCGGACATCTGGAGTGTGACACGAAATGAAAGCTACGGAAGCAAAACTTCTCGGATTCCTGCAGAAATCGCCGCAGTTCATCATACCGATCTACCAGCGCGCATACTCCTGGACTGACAAGCAGTGTCGCCAACTGTGGGATGACATCATTCGAGCCGGGTCGAATGAGGCGATCAGCGTTCATTTCATCGGGTCCATCGTGTATGTGGAACAGGGGCTCTCGCAGGTGTCGCATCGGGCGCCTCTGCTGGTGATCGACGGGCAGCAACGGCTCACAACCGTTTCGTTGCTCCTCGAGGCTTTGGCGCGCGCGTTCGGAGAGACCGATTTCATCGACGATTTCTCGGCCGCCAAGATCCGCTATTACTGGCTCACAAACCTTCACGAGGAAGGCGATCGCTACTTCAAGCTGCTTCTCTCTCAAACCGACAACGGGTCGCTCAAGGCGCTGATTCGGAATGGCGAACTGCCGCATGAACCATCGCTGCGTATAACGCAAAACTTCGAGCTCTTCACTGAACTCCTGAAAGCGCAGAAGGGAGACCTCGGGCCCGTTTGCCGAGGGCTCGCGAAGTTGGTGGTCGTGGACATTGCCCTCAACCGCGACCAGGACAACCCGCAGCTCATCTTCGAGAGTATGAACTCGACGGGGAAGGAGTTGAGTCAGGCGGACCTCATTCGAAACTTCGTCCTCATGGGTCTCGAGCCTCACCTCCAGACGCGTTTGTACGAGGAGTTCTGGCGCCCGATGGAACAGGACTTCGGACAAGAGGCCTATGGAACGCAGTTCGACAGCTTCATGCGCCACTACCTCACGCTGCGTTCGGGAGAAATACCCCGCGAGAGCGACGTCTATGAGGCCTTCAAAGACTACGCCCGATCCAAGCCCGTACTGGACGCAGGAATCGAGGCGTTGGTCAAAGAGATTCGCGCGTTCGCACGGTACTTTTGCGCGATGGCCCTCGGTGCCGAGGAGGATGCGGCCTTGCGCCAGGGTTTCCACGATCTGCGCGAACTCAAGGTTGATGTGGCGTATCCGTTCTTGTTGGAGCTCTATCACGACTACGCGAGCAACGTTTTGAGTGCCGGTGAGTTTGAGCTGGCTGTCCGATTGATCGAGGCGTATGTGTTCCGCCGGGCCATCTGCGCGATCCCGACGAACTCGATGAACAAGACGTTCGCGACGTTTGGACGGGCGCTCAAGAAGGAGCGCTACCTCGAAAGCCTTCGGGCACATTTCCTCACGTTGCCATCATACCGACGGTTCCCCGGTGACGACGAGTTCCAGCGCGCGTTGCGCACGCGCGATCTCTATCATTTTCCGCGTCGATCCTACTGGCTCCGCCGCCTGGAAAACCACGACCGTAAAGAGCGAGTGGCAGTGGATGAGTACACGATCGAACACATCCTGCCGCAGAATCCCAACCTATCGGCTGCGTGGAGGCAGGCCCTCGGGTCCGAGTGGGAGCGTGTGCAACAGCAGTGGTTGCATACGCTCGGCAACCTGACGTTGACCGGATACAACGCCGAATACAGTGACCGCTCGTTCGCAGAGAAGCGTGACATGACGGGTGGCTTCAGCCAGAGTCCGCTGAAACTCAACGCCGGGCTCGGCCAGCTGACGGATTGGAACGAGGCAGCCATTGAAGAGCGAGCAGGACGGTTGGCGGCCCAGGCGATCACCGTATGGGCAGCGCCGATTCTCGATGCAGCTGTGCTCGCTGAATATCAACCACAGAAGCCGTCAGCGGCTCCTGGCTACAGCATCAATGATCATCCGAATCTGCTCAATCCTGCGATGCGGCCTTTGTTCGAGACGTTCCGCCACGAAGTGCTCGCCCTCGACCCATGCGTGAGCGAGTCGTTCATGAAGTTGTACGTGGCGTACAAGGCCGAGACGAACTTCGTTGATGTGGTGCCGCAGGCGAGTCGTCTGCGGCTGAGCCTCAACATGGCGTTCGCTGACATCAACGACCCGCAGGGACGGTGCAGGGATGTGACCGGTCTCGGGCGCTGGGGTAATGGTGATGTTGAAGCCGAACTGAAGACGCTTGACGAGTTGCCATACGTTCTCGGGCTGGTGCGCCAGTCATTCGAGCGCCAGATGGGGGAGGGGGGCCAGCAGTAGGCCAGCTCGCGCGCATCTTGACTCATGCTTGCCGGGCGACTCTCGCGCAGTTCGGCGCGCGGGAGCCGTCGCCATCTAGGACGGATGCCATGAAGGAAAGAGGGCCAACCGCTAGGTTGGCCCTCTTTCCCTCATAGTATCTCGTAGTTGCAGCCCGGCCACAACGGGCTGTCGAGGGCCTCGTTGATTGCCCGTCGGAGCGACGATTCGCCGTATCGCGACTCGAGGCGATTCCACGTCTCCTGACTGCTCGGCCCGTCCTCGACGCGCCAGGTCCGTAGACACGACGAGTACTCGAGATACAGAAACTCCCCGTCGGCCCGAATCCCAACGCGCCACTGGTGGTGAATCTCGTCTTCCTCGTCGGCGCCTTCCACGTCCGGGTACGCCGCGCGGTACTCCTCGTCTTCGTCTGAAGGTGTGCACTCCTCGATGTGATTCGCCGTCACAAGTTTCGCGACGAGCGGTCCAGCAGTTGAAGTCGGCATTGCGGTATTGGTGTTGGCGGGACAGAAGTGCCCCGCGACCACACCGTATCTGCCCTCGAGCGGCGTCCGCAACTGGTCCGGAGTGTCGAGCGACGTCCGTCCCACGGTCCCGAAAGTGTGTGCCCGATTGGCGCCGGCATGCTCACGCGGCGGCGGGACCAACGCCGGATTGTCGCGTGCCATATAGGACTTCCGATGGCAACCGCAATCCCCGGGGCCAGATCCGGAACCAGCCACGATCCTCTTGCCGAGCCGCCCAGCTCCCGGAGGCAGCGCCTAGTCCTATCTGCTGTGAGCACCTCCTTCCAATGGTGCTGACATGCGTAAGAAGATGCTCCCCTCAACGAAGCAGAAGTCCCGCGGCGCGCGCGGCTACATCCCCGTCTCGAAGACGGACAACTGGGCCACCCCGCAGTATCTCTACGACGAATACAATGCGAAGTACCAGCTGACCTGCGATGCGGCGGCCTCGGCTCGCAACACCAAGTGCCCGAAGTTTTTCACGAAGAAGCAGGACGGACTGAAGCAGGACTGGGGCACCGAACGGGTGTGGTGCAACCCGCCGTACGGCCGCGTGCTCGGAAAGTGGATGCAGAAGGCGGACGACGCGTGCCGCGCCGGCGCGACGGTCGTTATGCTCGTCCCGTCCCGCACCGACACGAAATGGTTCCACAAAATCGCGATGAAGCGCAAGAAAGTGTTCCTGAAGGGACGGGTGAAGTTCGGCAACGGCAAATCGCCGGCGCCGTTCCCGAGCCTGGTCGTGGTGTTCACGCCGAGAGCGCGCCGGCGCGGCGCGGCGGGCACGGCGGCCACGCGCTGACCGCGGCGCCCGTAACACGACCGACCAGGCCACGGCAGCCCCCGAGCGCATCGCTCGGGGGCTGCCGTTCTTCGGAGGCCGCCGTGCAGGCCCTAGGTCGGCGCGCCATGCGTCCTCAGGCGCAGGCCCGTCCAGACCAACTCCGGCCGATTCCGTTCGCCGAACAGCGGCGCGCCGTCGTCATTCTGCTGACGGCGTAGCGCGCGACCCAGCGCGATGGATGAGAGGGGCGCCCGATTGTGCCCCGATTGTTCGAACGAGGCGCGGTACGACGCGTAGAGCGCGCCGTGCGTTTCCTCGAACGAGCGCCCGACCTCGCAGGCCTCCGACATCCACTGGGCGACCGGGTCCTGGTCCTGCGCCCACTGGTTGCTTGCCGCTGCCACCGCGGCCGGCAGAGGGCCGAGCGATTGGCCCGCGCGCATGTACGCCTCCAGGCCGCGGACCATCCACGCGGCGATGCCGGGGAGCTCCGACGTGATGCGTGCGGCAAAGTCGGGGTCAGCGTCTCGCTGCGCTTGCGTGACGCGCCGCGTCAAAGGAACGATGCGCATGCGGTCTCGCATCGCGGGGCTCGTGTCCGACGTGCTGGGAGCGTGGTTCGTGGCGAGCCAGATTTTGCACTGCGGGCGAAAATCGAACGCGCCGCGATACAGGTGGCGCGCGGTGATCATGTCCACGCCGCCCGTGAGCTGCTTGATCAACTCGTCGTCGAGGCTGCGCCCCTTCGCGATCTCGCCCGCCGTGACGTAGCGAGCCCCGGCGAGCCGCGCGATATCTGGCGACGCCCCCGAGGGATTGACGGACTGCTTCGCCATGAGCGACGCCGCCTGGACGTTGACGTGATACGGGGCGAGGACCGCCTGCAACGTGTCGAGCAACGTGGACTTTCCATTTCTCCCGTGCCCCACGAGCACCCAGAGCGCACGCGCATTCGTGTACCCCGTCATCGAATAGCCGGCGCACCGCTGGAGCCACGCGATCAGCTCGTGATCGCCGTTCAACGCGTAATCCAGAAACGCGTCCCAGGTCGGACATTGTGCGCTGGGGTCGAACGGAATGCTGATGACTCGCGTGAGCAAGTCGTCCTTGCGATGCGGGCGCAACGCGCCCGTCTCGGCGTCGAGCGTGCCGTTCGCAAAGTTGACGAGGCCGGGGTGAGCGTCGAGCGAAGGAGCGGAGACCGCAAGCTGCGGATCGGTGGCCGCGTACTCGAGCACCGCTCGATGGCCCTTGCGGTCGAGCATCTGATGCACCGCTCGCCAGAGCGATGCTGCACGCTTGGTGTCGTCCGCATACCGACGCGCGTCGCGTGCGACCGCTTCCGACGTTTCCTCGATGCACGCGGTCAACTCGTGCCCGCACGCGGTGTCGTCGCACAGCCAGCGGGTGCCGTCCCACCGGAACCAGTCCCGTCCGGGGACATGACAGATGCGTCCGGCGTGCATGGCCGCGAATCGTTTCGCGATCTTCGCGGGCGTCGCTTCGCACGCGCGTTCGAACCGCGCACGATCGACGTCGTCGCTCGTGGTCGCCGTGACGGCGTCCGTGACGGCAACCCCGATGGCGTCGCCGCGCGCGGAAGAGGAAGCGTTCGAGTTCGAGGTGGACATGGACGAACGTGAGCGATCGGAGGTGTCGGCACCTGCACACCGGGGTGGTGGCCGAGCGGCCGACGGACCTTGGCAGAGAGGAGGGGGCGGGAGGCCCGCCGCAAGTCTTTTCATCCATTTCGCTCGACTTCCGAACGATTCCTCGTCATCGCTCTTCCAAGATTTTCTGGAAGATCGATGAAAAGGATTAATCGATGAGTGGCTGACACTCCCTCGTGCGCTGACGTCGGCGACGTCGGACGACGCGATCCTGTTGGCGGATCGCGCGTTGCTTTCCCTGTCCCTGTAGCGTGCCGGGGTTCGCCTTGGCCGCTCGCCTCACCGAAGACTGCACGCCAGCCCTCGAACGTACTCGTCGTCGCTGCGCAGCAGCCACGCCCGCTGCTCGTTCGTCAGCGCACGCTCGTCGAGGATGGCGTGGAACACCGGAACGGCCGCCGCCCGCCACGCGGCCCCGCGGTCCGCGGTCTCACAGTCTATCACGTACACGTCCCTCGCGAGGGCTCTCGCTGCTCGCTCGGCGGGTGACCACCGAGTCAGTCGCTTGTTGCGCGCCTCTTCCTTCGCACGTGTGAGTGGGCGCCAGTGAGCGTGGTCGCGGTGATGGAGCTGCACGCTGAGGTCATCGATGCGCTGATCGAGCGCGGCGAAGCGCACCCACTGAGCATCTGCACGCGAACGTGTCGTGCGACGTGATCCATTCACGCGACGTAGTCCATTCAGCTGCCGGACGAGGTGTGCTTCTTGTCGGCCACCCGCCGCGAAGGCGAGCAGCTGCTCGGTTGGGTCTTCATCGCCGAGCATCCGCGCGAACAAGCTCACTGCTGCGTCGTGCCGCATGAGTTCCGGCGGATCCCACCGGAACCGTGCCGCGACTAGGCCGGCAGCGTACTGCTCCGGTGAGGCAGAGAAGAACTGCCGGTGCTCGGCCAGCGCGGTCAAGAACCGGATGCCGCGCGCAACGCGTCTGCCGAGTCGAAGGCGGTCGCACAACGAGTCGATGCGCTGATGAAGCTGTTCGATTGAGGTCATGGGGGGCCGAGGACGAGAGAGGGCTGCATTCTCTCTCCAGGGTGTGTGAGACGGGAGGCAGCCGACAATACTCCCGATCCTATCAGTGGCCGTCGCCGTGCGTTGGCGACGGCCTCTCCACGATCGCATCTACGCCGTCTGGCTCCGCGTCCGCCGAGGCTACGGCGTTCGCACCCGATTGCGCTTCGGCTGCGGGGGCTTGGCGGGCACCACTGACGGGGCGCTCGGCGGCGTCGCGAGGTGAATCGAGACCAGTCCCCCGAGATGGCCGTACTCCTTCAGCGCAAGCAGCTGCTCTTCGGTGGCCGCGCGGCCCTCCAGAAAACCGGTGAAGATGTCCGAGACGCTTCGCTCCCAGTCGCTGTGCGGGAAATAGTGCCTGTACCGCAGGCGCTCTGTCGCAGCAGCGAGAACGTGCGCGGCGCGCTGGGAGGGCGTGAAGCGCGTCATGTGCGCCGTCCCCGCGCGGTAGCACGCCGTCTCGATCGTGCCGGCTTCCAGCCCGAGGCGAGCGCCGAGTTCGCGGATGCGCGTCTGCACGACCTCGAGCGCGATGGCATGACGGTCAGGATGCGGACTGCGCACCGGTCGCGGATGCGCGCTCAGTCTCCCGACCACCAGCGCGCCCGAGTTGCCAGTGTCGGCGAGTTTCCGCATCAGCTCATGCGTCAACTCGCCGTCGCCGAGGAGCGCCTCGAAGAACGGCTCCGCGGCGTCCAAGAAACGATACCCTGCGTCGCCCCAGGAGATCTGGCACGCGAGACCGTTGGCGACAGCCGCAAGGGGAGTGTCGAGCGGGGCAGGCGACCGCGCACGCCGCTTCACTTCGGCGGCACAGAATCCGTTGAGGTGCAGCTGGTGACACAGGAAATCGATGCCGGCGTCGAGCGCGATGAGGTCAGTGTCGGTCATTGAGGTGTGGGGTGCGGGACGCCGCGAGCTGCAGTGGAGCATTGTCGAGGACGGGGACCGCCGTCTATGGCACCGTACGCGTTCGCCCCGGCCGAACCCGCGCGAAGGCCACGCCAGGGTACGCTGGTCGCATGACCCCATTCTTGCTTGACGAGATCGTCGAGAGAATGGTCAGTCGCGTCCGAAAGTCGGCGGAACTCGCGATCCAGGCGGCGCAGTGGTCCCCGGACCCCGCGTCACCCGCGGCATTCGGAGTGACTTTCTTTCAAGTTCTGCATCGCGAGACGGAGCTGGTGCACGCGTTGCTGGCTGGCGCATCCGTTGACGAGGCACACCTGCTCGCGGAGCGCGCGCTGATTTATCTCGCGCTGAAAGCGAATGTCGCTCGCGAATCGACCGAGGAGCGGGCGGCGCTGCACGTCGTCTTGTGTGAGCTTGAGCTCGACCTCCGATCGTGGCGCCAGGCGGGCACGGAGCAAGTGCCACCAGTGTAGTCGCTGTACCAAACGCAGGCGTGCACGCCTTGCGGGCGCCGGGCTAGCGGGGTAGGGACGGTGGCTTCTGGGCACAGAGCAACACAATCGGCATCGGTACCGCCGCGGCCGAGATCGAGGACCGGAACGTCGTGGGCATCGTCATCGGGTATTCGGCACGCAGCGACGTTGGGATGAGCGTCACATCGACGGACGGCAACGGGTCGTCGTTGCCGAGCAGGCCGTCGGCGTGTGCGTCCCAACACATGGAGGTAAGGCCCAGCAGTCTTGCGTTCGCCTCTTCCAACGCCGCGAACACTGCCGGGGTCGCCGGCAGGCTTGACCCGCCCTCACTGACGAACTGGAGCAGCAGACTGCCGGCCGGGATGACGCTCGGGGACGGCCACACCAGTCCGCCGTTGGACTCTGCGTCGAGGATGTCCGCGATCCACCGCTCGTCCTCCTCAACCCGGCGCGAGACGATCGCGCAACCCCAAGTCATACGTTGGGCCGGGGGCGCACTGCCCAGGATGTCCGCGTCCTCGAGCGCATCCACAATCTCGTCGTGGGCGGCTCTTGCCTTGGCGATCGCGTCTTGGGCCACGTGGATGAGCGGAGTCGCGGATGACGTGGGCGAGGTCCTCACGATTTTGTGCGAACGAAGAAGAACCAGAAAGCAACCAGTGCGCCAAGGTACCCGAGCACTTCAGACCGGCCGATCGCGTGGGCGACGAGGGCCCCGGCGACGCCGACCGCAAGCAGGAAATGGATGCCTCCGATGAACCACAGCAGCTCTTGCAGGTGCGCCAGCAGGCCACTCGGTGCAAGGGACGAGCGGGCCGAGGCAGGTGCCCAGGGTCGGCGCGAGATGGTAAGGACCTCTCGCTCCTGCACCGCGAGCGTGCCGTCGGGGTACCGCACCGCATTGCGCTGGCGGTCGCGTGTCACGTGGTCACCGCCGTCCATCGGCACCCTCGGCGGGGGCCCCGCGAGGATGGGGCTGATGGGCTCGTGGCGGCTGAACACAGGCGGCCTACCTGGTGGCGAGCGGCGCGACGGTGCGCCGCCAACGCGCAGGATACGGGGGCGAAATAGGAACCCGGCCCTAGTCTGTTGCGTTTCCGTACTGCTCGGGGTAGCCCGAGCCAAAGTCATTAAATTCAAGGACATGCAACATTGAGCCCGGCTGCCGGGGCCCTCGAAAGGCAACAACACGCTGGGGGGTCGCGTGTTGTTGTTAAATCTGGCGCCCGAGGACAGCACGAATGTCCCTGCCGAGGGTCAGGCGATAGAGGTCTACCCCATTCGCGCGCATCGTGGCGGGGCTGGCTAGCCGACTGAACGGCTCGAGGCGGTGCAGAGCTACCGATTCGCGGCCCGTCCACCAGCGTTTGAGCGCACGCTCCGCCGCCTTGCCGTCGTCGGGCTGGACGGCGACCAGTTCGAACTCGAGCGGCCCGAGGAGCCGGAGATCCGGGAGCCGCGCGAGAAGCGCGGGCACGTTCAGGCCCTCACGGACGGGCACGAGCAACCGGACGACACCGTCGGTATGCACCAGCGACTCGAGTCCGACTGCGACCGCCGGCATCCGCTCGATCCGGTCCCGGAACGCGCGGTCCGTGTCGGTCGTGGCCCGCCCGCGGTACTGCGCAAGCGCCGCCTTACGCAGGTGGCCGAACGTCTGGGACGCGTCGGTGTGTGTCCAGCCTTGGGCCGCGCGCTCCGTTGCAACCCACGCGGTCTGGCACCAGTGATCGCGGCGAGGCACGTCATGCAGGGCGCGGAAGGCATCGCTCTTTGGGATTCGCAGGCCCAAGTCGGCCCACCCAGTGTCGGTGAGCGTGAGTACGCGTTGCGACGCTCGACCGAGGCCGGCCTTTAGTGGCGACGAGCAGATGAGCCCATCCTCCACCAGGCGGTGAACGACGCGAAGTCCCCACCGCGGGTCAATGCCAGAGTTCACAAAGAAGCGCATGACGGTCGTGCGAACCGACGCAGCGCGGTAGCGCGCGAGGAATAAGAGGATGGGGAACACCCAGCCTCCTCGCGTGGTCGGTCGGCGGGGGCTGGCGGTGCGGGTCGTTGTGGTCATGGGCAGGGGGAGGGGGCCCCCGATCATGGCGTCACCGCCGGGCAGAATCTAAGGACCTCGTGGTGTTGGCTGCGGAGACCGGCGTCGCCCCTGCTCTCGCGGCAGACGCTCCGCCCTCCATGAACGTTAGGCCGGCCGGCTTTCATCAGCCTCCGAAAACCGAGCCGCAAGTCGCGCAACTCTGGACTTGCGGAACTTGCGCTTCGACAACGGTTTGCGACTCACCGTGCCGAACGTGCCAAGAACGTTCGGCGAGGCGGGAAGGGAAACCGAGAAATCGAGAACCTCCCCCTCTTGGCGCTCTGCGGATTGCGTTTCTCGGTTTCCATTCTGAGATCGATCAGCGCTCTGTCGCATTACTTGCTCCGTTCCGTCGTCGGGGCGCGGAACGTGAGAGCGAATGTCGCGCACGCCTCGCGTGAGTATGTCCAATCGGCGCCCGGGAGCTTTCGACCTCCCCACGTCGGCACCTTCCACATCCGCTCGCCGCCCGGCAGCATCTGCGCAATCTGAAGACGACGACGTACACGATTGAAAGTTCCTGGCCACGGAAGATCCAGGAGTTTCGCGGCTTCTCGACCTGCGATGGTGTCGTTCGAGATTTCAGGCGAGCGATGCACTTGCTTCTTCTCTTGCTTCATGATTTGCAGTCCTCGAATGTTGGAATGATTTGTCGATGTGTTGTCGTCTCCCGCACGCGTGAGATTTCGAGGCGGCGCTCGAGCGATCGTGCAGCGCATTTTTCGAGCATGAGTTGCGCGAGTTGCTCGATGGGCCAGTTTGGGCCACATCGACGAAAAAGCCCCGCAACTGACTAGTTGCGGGACTCTCCGTTGTGCGTTGCAGCAGAGCGACTTAGCTTGCGACTGCGGGATTTTATGGTGCGCGTTTAGCTGCTTCCCAAGCTGGACGTCGCCGGTTCGAGTCCGGTCGCCCGCTCT
>PMYN01000119.1:0-1870 GCA_003171215.1 Gemmatimonadota bacterium
CAACACAGTTGCTCACGCGTCGCTCTTCGCCAGATCGCCTCTCACCCGTCGCCCGTCGCCGTTCATAGAGCCCCTCACGCGTCGCTCGCGCCCGCCTTAACTTCGTCGCTCCTCGCTCACGAGCCGGAGCCCCGTCCGAATGCGATCAGCCCTGCGTCTCCTCACAGCCGCCATTCTCTTCGCCGCGATCGCAGTCCCCGCGCGCGCTTCGACCCCCGCTGACACCGTCATCGCCATCGTCGGCGCCACCGTGATCGACGGGAATGGCGGCCCTCCTCTCCGCGACGCCGTCGTGCTCATCACCGGACACCGCATCACCGCCGTCGGATCGAAGGCGGACGTGAAGATCCCGAAAGGCGCGAAAGTCATCACCGCCACGGGCCAGTTCCTCGTCCCCGGGTTCATCGACACCAACGTCCACATGTCATTGTACGCGCGCCTCGAAAGTCTCGCGCGGTACGAGGACCGGTTCACCGACATCGCCGTCGAGGGCGCCCAGCTCCAGCTCAAGTTCGGCGTGACGACGGTGCGCGACAGTTACGGCATGCTCAAGCCGCTGCTCGAGGCACGAGAGCGGATCAATCGCGGCGATGTTCCGGGCTCGCGACTCTTCGTCGCGGGAAACATCGTCGGATGGGGTGGGCCGTTCTCGCTCACGTTCACCGGCACGCCGCCGGTGAACCTCTCGCTGTTCCAGGAGCAGATGAACGACGCCGTCGCGGCGGGCGCGGGCGAGGAACTCATGGGAATGACGCCCGACCAGCTGCGTATCGCCATAGACAAGTACCTCGACAAGGGCGTCGACTTCGTGAAGTACGGCGGGACGAGCCACGCGTTCTATCCCGCCATGCTCGGCTTTTCCGAAGAGGCGCAGAAGGCGCTCGTCGAAGAGGTCCACAAGCACGGCAAGGTCGCGGAAACGCACGCAACCTCGCCCGAGGGCCTGCGCCTCGCAATCGAGGCCGGCGTCGATCTCGTGCAGCATCCCGAGATGACCGATGCACCGATTCCTTCCGACATCATCTCGATGATGGTGAAGCGCGGAGTCGTCTGCTCGATGCTCGCGAACAACATCACGGGTAAGCCGTGGACGGACCTCATGAAGCGTCTCAAGACGCGCACCGACAGCATCAAGGCCGCCGACAGCACGCGCACCGCCGCGAAAGAACACCCCGACACGCTGCGAAGCTCCGTGGACAGCGCGATCGCGATGCTCACGCGGGAGCGCCCCGAGCGCGCGAGGACCGGCGCCGAGGTGTCCCGCGACTCGACGATCGAGCGCACGATCATCAAGCGGCACAACGCCGAGGCGCTCATCAAGGGCGGCTGCATCGTCTCGTCTTCCACGGACAACTACCGCGGCGAGGCGCCCGAGTTCGAGCGCGCTCCGAAGGCCGAGTACAATTTCCCGGGCATCGGCACGCTGCTCTCGATCGAAGGCCTCGTCGAGCTCGGCATGACTCCGTCGCAGGCGATAGTGGCCGCGACGAAGAACGGTGCGATCGCGTTGAAGATGAGCGATCAGCTCGGGACGATCGAACCGGGACGCTTTGCCGATCTCCTGCTCCTCACCGCCGACCCGCTCGCGGACATACGCAACATCCGGAAGCAGGCGATGGTGATGAAGGAAGGCTCGATCATCGACGTTCGGCGCCTGCCGCTCAAGCCGGTCTTTTATCGGCCGGTGCCGAAACCGCCGACATAGGCGGCGCGGATCAGTCGTGAGGCCGCGCCGCCGCCAGCTTCAGCCCCCGTGCCCGAACAGCTGCCCGCGGTAGTCGCGCGGCACCGCGATGCGCAGCGCGGCCGGCACCGCGTCGAACAGGTAGTTGACCATCACCCGCTCGGGATCGCCGGCGCGCTCGAGCGC
>PMYN01000119.1:1881-5232 GCA_003171215.1 Gemmatimonadota bacterium
ACGGCGATCACCTGCACGAGCGCGCTGAGGCGGCTGTGCGCGGTGATGACCGCGAGATCGAGTTCGCCGCTGTCGAGAAGCGCATCGGGAGTCATGCGCGCCACCTTGCCGTACGAACGCGTGTTGCCCACGACGAGCTGCAGCGCCCGCCCCTCCCAGACGAGGGCGCCGGCATCGCCCGACCGGATCTCGACCGGATACGTTCGAAGCGCGGGCAGCTGCTTCACGGCGGTCAGCACCACCGCCGCGATTCCGAGCTTGTGCTTCAGCGCCGTCGGCGTGCGTCCCATCAGCGTGGCATCGATCCCCAGTCCAGCCATCAGCAGGAAGTGGCGTCGCGCGCCCGAGCTCGATACGGCCCCTTGATCGCTGACGCTCGACCCGGCGCCGAGCGTCAGCGACTCGACCCCGACATGCCCGACGTCCACACAGCGCACTTCGCTCTCGACCAGCGTCTGCGCGGCGCGCACCGGGTCCGCCGGAATCCCGACCTCCGCCGCCCACACGTTCGCGGTGCCGCCGGGGATCACGCCGACGGCCGTGCTGCGCTTGCCTGCGAACGCGAGCACGCCATTGAGCACGTGATTCACCGTTCCATCGCCGCCATAGGCAATGACGAAATCGTACCCCGCCTCCGCTGCCCGCGCGGCGAGCTCCATCGTCTGCCCCTTGGATTCCTTGACCACGACGTCAGTCGTCCACCCCGCGGCAGCGAGTACGGACACCACGTCCGGCACCCTCGCCAGGTTGTGTCCCGAGCGAGGATGAACTACGAGGCAGGCCGTCGTGCGCTTCATGTCCGAAGAATACGAGGAAGCCGCCGTGCATCATATAGAAGCGACATGTTCGTGACGAGCGGCGAGTGGCGGGAGAGAGGGGCGAGGGGCGAGTTTGAGTGGCGAGAAGCGAGACCAGATGGGAGTGGCGAGGGTGAGTGGGGAGTGGGGAGAAACGAGCAGCGAGAGGCGAGTTTGAGGGGAAAGACAGCCGACCGACTAACTGCGATATGAGAAGTTGGGATCTCTCCACTTCTGAGCAGGTCTCATCTCTCGCGACCTCTCTCGCCACTCGAACTCCCCGCTTGCCCCTCGTTTCTTCCCACTCCCCTCTCGCCCTCGCCACTCCCATCTGGTCTCGTTTCTCGCCACTCAAACTCGCCCCTCGCCCCTCTCTCCCGCCCTCAATGCTCTGCCACGTCTTGTTCCTGCTGCAGGCCGCCCAACAGCCGCCGAAGAAACCCGTGCGCGAGGTGCCCGACCCCGGCATCATCGCCACCGATCAACGCGTGACCCCGGCCGGCGTGCAGAGCGTGTTCGACGGTCGCGTGGGCGGCGTGAAGTTCGGCAAGACGCCAGGGGAACTCTGGGTCGCCGTTCCGGGCGCGGCGTATCGACTCGCGTGGCTCGATAACCGCGTCGTCGCCAGCTCGAAGTTCGACGGCCGGCCCGGTGTGTACGGCGTCGCCGTGGATCCGGTCACCGGACGAGCCCTCGTCTCGACGGTCGGCAGGCTCCCCGCCGATCTCGCGATCAAGCGCACGCCCGGCGGCCCACCGCTTCCGCGTACGAAGTCGTTCATACAGCTGTTCACGTATTCGGCCGATGGACCGGTGCCTCGCCGCAACGGTGAAGGAGACAGCGCGTCGGTCGTCGCGTCGTCCGTCGCGCTCGGCGACTATCTCGCGGGCGCGACGGCCGTCGCGCGGAGGGCGAACGCGTCGGGACACCGGGTCGCGGTCGTCGCGCTTCCCGCGAACGACGCCCTCGCAGTGCTGGACGCCGAGAGCGGCGCGCTCGTCAGCACGATTCCGATGGGCGTGCTTCCCGTCGGCGCGGTCGTCGCGCAGGATGGCTCCGTCGCGTACGTCACGAACCTCGGAGGCCCGAAACCGGGGAGCGGCGATCGGGCGGCGCAGCAGTGCTGCGATCCTCGCGCGGAACGCGTGCGCGTCGACGCACGCGGTCGCGCGGAACACGGAACCGTATCGCGCGTCGACCTGGTCGCCGGGAAAGTGGTCGGACTCATCCCGGTGGGCCTGCATCCGTCGGGCATCGCGTGGGACGAGCGAACGTCCAGACTGTACGTCGCGAACGGGAACAGCGACGACGTGAGCGTAATCGACACCCGATCGGATTCCGTCATCGCCACCATCGCGATCGCGCCGTTCAGGCTCGATCGCATCGGACTCGCACCCACGGCGGTCGCGCTTTCTCCCGACGGTGCGACATTGTTCGTGGCGCTTGGCGGCGCGAACGCCGTCGCGATATACGACGTCGCCGCCGGCCGCGCGGCCCGGCTGCGCGGCCTGATCCCCACTGGATGGTACCCGACGACGCTCGACGTCAGCGCGGACGGCAAGACGCTCGCTGTCGGCACGCTGCTCGGCGTCGGCTCGGGGACCGGCCGACCCGCCGCACTCGAGGGTCGGTACGTCCACGCCATTCGCGGCTCGGTGAACGTGATTCCGGTACCGTCGGACGCCGAACTCGCCGCGTACACGACCGGCGTCGCGCAGAACAACCGGCTCGCGCTGCGCTCCGGACCCGAGGCGCCGTCGCTCGCGCCAAGGCGCGACGCCGTAGCGCGCGCGGTTCCCGAGCGCCCGGGTGAGAGTTCGCTGGTGCGGCACGTCGTGTACATCATCCGGGAGAACCGCACCTACGACCAGGTGCTCGGCGACATCGGGAAAGGCGCGAGCGACCCGGCCCTGCTGGAGTACGGCCGCGACGTGACACCCAACGCCCACGCGCTCGCCAACCAGTTCGTGCTGCTCGACCACTTCTTCGCCTCGGGCGGCAACTCGGCCGATGGCCATCAATGGCTGACGCAGGCGAACGAGACCGAATACCCGATGTGGCCGCTGTACACCGGGCGCAGCTATCCGTCCGAGGGGAACGATGCGCTGGCCTATTCGTCGGGCGGATTTCTCTGGGAGGCCGCGCAGGCGAAGGGAAGAACAGTGAGCGTGTTCGGAGAATACGCGCCAGCGCCGCCGCGCAGCGACGCGTCGATCCGCACGCGGCTGCTGACGCAGTACCGCGATTCCCTCCCGCACAATCCGGCGTTTTTTCGGGCGCAGCTCGCCAAGCGATTTGATTCGAGGTCGGACATCCCCTCGCTCGACCGTGTGCTCGTCCGCGAATATCCCGGCTGGACGGAGGAGATTCCCGACGTCGTGAAGGCGGACGTCCTCCGCGAGCATGTGCGTGAGTGGGAATCGAGGGGCGCGATGCCCGATCTCGTGATGATGAACCTGCCGAACGACCACACCCAGGGGCTGAGTGAAGACTGGTGCACGCCCCGGGCATGCGTCGCCGACAACGATCTCGCGCTCGGCCAGATCGTCGAGAG